>NZ_KV840153.1:0-646 GCF_001839115.1 Staphylococcus sp. HMSC62B09 | reverse complement strand
CATTGTAGGTATCGTAGAAAACGGTGTAGGCATTCTAGGTAAATTATTCGGATTTTAAGTTCGACAGATAACATTTTATTAATATATATAAACAATACAAAGGAGATAATGATCATGGAAAAAATCGCAAACGCAGTAAAAAGTGCAATTGAAGCAGGTCAAAACCAAGACTGGACTAAATTAGGTACAAGTATCTTAGATATCGTTTCAAACGGTGTTACAGAATTAAGTAAAATCTTCGGTTTCTAAATCTAAAAATTAAACAATTTAAATATATAAAATTAAAAGAATGGAGCGATTTAAATGTCAAAATTAGTACAAGCAATTTCAGATGCAGTTCAAGCAGGCCAAAACCAAGATTGGGCTAAATTAGGTACAAGCATTGTAGGTATCGTAGAAAACGGTGTAGGCATTTTAGGTAAATTATTCGGATTCTAAGTTTCCACATATAACATTTATTGAAAATATAAATAAACATTATAAAGGAGATAGTAATCATGGAAAAAATCGCAAACGCAGTAAAAAGTGCAATTGAAGCAGGTCAAAACCAAGACTGGACTAAATTAGGTACAAGTATTTTAGATATCGTTTCAAACGGTGTAACTGAATTAAGTAAAATCTTTGGTTTCTAATTTAACGTTTATTT
>NZ_KV840152.1:0-312 GCF_001839115.1 Staphylococcus sp. HMSC62B09 | reverse complement strand
CAATGCACAATAAATTTTCTCGGCATAATAGCGTCATTTCTTTTTGTTTGAACGATTAATCAAGTAATAACTTAAAAGTCCACTCATTAAAATAAACAAAAATATAAGCATTTCGGATCTCCTTATAAAAAATGTTTAATTCCATTTCTAAACTAATTTAAACCGTATGCAGCGTTTTTCATGATAAGTTATAGGTTTTTAATACTGACTAAGGTTAAAGTCGCTCATACGCCTTTAAAATGGCATATATAAGCAAACTAAATAATATGTAAGGGGCCAGATAAAGCGTCACAATTAGATAACGCCATGCTG
>NZ_KV840151.1:95286-119822 GCF_001839115.1 Staphylococcus sp. HMSC62B09 | reverse complement strand
ATTTGGACTCATCAGTCCGATTTGACGTAGAGCCGTAAATCAACACTTCAAAATAAAATAGTCTGTGAACCTGAAATTGTCGAAGTAACTCGCCGGATTGGATCTAGAGTAATTTATCTTTATCCACAAGTGATTGAAGCTTATCAAAAAGTAAATAATAGAATAGGTGTATGATAAAGGTCAGCACTCAGAACTTTAGGTGACCAATATAAAAAAATAAAGTGTAATATTAAATTATACAACTTAAAATTCAATATTAACGAGGTAGCGAATGTGATTAACATGATTACTTAAACTTTTAAGAGGAGAATAAAAAGTGGAATTTAATATTAAAGTCACTATAGAAAAATGAGAACCATCTAAAAAAGAAATAATCATAAGCCTCTTTGTATTAATTGTAATTATAGCTAGTATTTATTATAAATTTCATTAAAAACAGGATTTCCTTTTAGGAAGTCCTGTTTTTCAGATGTTAAATTAACCCTAATAACTTATCCACATTTTCTTCGGTAGTAGCCCAACTTGTCGCAAATCTAACAACACGATGATTATCATCATATTTCTCCCAAATCGCGAACTTTACTTTTTGTTTCAACTCTTTAATCTTTTCTTCACTAAGTACAAAAAATTGTTGATTAGTAGGTGAATCAAAGTAAAGTTGATAGCCTTTTTCAAGAAATCCTTTTTTCATTTTATTAGCCATATTTATGGCATGACGGCTAATATCTAAATATAAATTATTAGTGAATAATTCCAGAAATTGTACACCTACTAAACGACCTTTAGCAAGTAATGCACCATGTTGTTTGATTCGAGTGGTAAAGTGTTTTGGCTCATTATTTTTAGTGAAAACGAAGGCTTCACCACATAGCGCACCTATTTTAGTACCACCTATATAAAAGATGTCGCAATATTTAGCAATATCTTCAAATGTTAAATCACTTTGATCACTCATTAAACCATAGCCTAAACGCGCACCATCCATAAATAAGGGTACATTATGTTCTTTACACACGTCAGCAAGATTCTTCAATTCTTTTTTACTATATAAAGTACCGTATTCTGTAGGGTGTGAAATATAAACCATTCCTGGAAAGACCATATGTTCACGTTTAAAATCATTGTAAAACGTATCTAGATATGCATTAACTTCTTTTGGTCTAATTTTACCTTCGTGAGATGGGACAGTTAAAACTTTATGACCACTAAATTCAATAGCACCGCCCTCATGTACAGCTACGTGACCAGTGTCAGCTGAAATCACACCTTCATATGGCTCTAGTATCGAATTAATAACAACTTGATTGGTTTGCGTACCACCAACTAAGAATCGTACAGTCGCTTCTGGACACTTGATGGCTGATTTAATTTCTTCAGCTGCTTGCTTTGAAAATTGATTATCACCATAGCCAGAGGCCTGGATTAAATTGGTATCAATTATTCGTTGTAATACTTTTTCATGTGCACCTTCAAGGTAGTCATTTTCAAAAGAAATCATATAATACCCCACAATCTAAATAATTTAATTATTCTGAAAATTTAATAGAATGACTTTATTATACAATAATTTATCTCTTATGTGAATTTAATATTTTGAATATATAATTGTAAGCGTTTTAATAAAATGTAAGTTATAGTATGAATTAATTTGCGATTTAAATGTAAAAAGACTATGATTTAAACAAATAAGTTGAATTGGAGTGTTGTAGAATGAGTAAAATCAAATTTAAAAAGATTCAAGAAAAAACACTGGATGAGTTAGAAAAAGAAATTAATATGTATCTTGAAAGTGATGAAGGAAGTCAATTTGAAGTTCTAAATATTTCAATAGACAAAATAGAAGAACGTAAATTTCCAAATAATGAAGAAGTGCTAAATGCCATCTTGATCTTAAATGCTAAGTAAATAATTTAAATTATAAAATTAAATAGGAGTATTATTTTATGAAATTCATGTTCGGCCCAGATTTGGGAACTGTTTTTACGATTTTATTAGCACTAGGCTTTGTGATAAATCTAGTACTAGCTTTTATTATCATCTTTTTAGAAAGAAATAGAAGAAGTGCGTCTTCTACATGGGCATGGCTCTTTGTATTGTTTGTTTTACCATTAATCGGGTTTATTCTTTATTTATTTTTTGGCAGAACTGTTTCAAAAAGAAAAATGGAGAAAAATAATAGTTAAAAATTATGAGATTAAGCAATTTAAAGTTGCTTAATCTCTTTTTTGCTACCTCGTCGTAGTTAATATGACAAATGTCATATTAAAATCGTGACAATTTAAACTAATTTTAAATTCGATTAAAAGATAAAGTAGATATATAAATTAAAAGGATGTGAGGTCGTTATGATATATATAAAGCAATTAAAGAAATCGTTTGGTAAAAAGACAGTTTTGAATAATATCTCATTAGATATCGAGGAAGGAAAGTGTACTGCATTAATCGAAAAAAATGGTGCAGGAAAGTCCACTTTAATAGATATACTTATAGGTCATAAGCATGCAAATAGTGGAACAGTCGAAGATAAACTTAATTTAATATCCTCACATAATATGGGCATATTATTTCAAACTACGAATTTACCTAAGCTCATTAAAGTAAAAGAACTATATCATTTATATCAACAATTATATACCAATCCTATGACATTTAATGAGTTTCAAAAATTAACTCAATTTTCTAATCTTCAATTGGAACAATATTCTAATAAATTATCAGGAGGTCAAAAGAGATTATTAGACTTTGTTCTAACTTTAATAGGCAAACCTCAATTTTTAATATTAGATGAACCAACAACGTCAATGGATATTGAAACAAGAGAACACTTTTGGAATCTAATTGAGCAACTTAAAGAAGATGGTATAACTATACTTTACACCTCTCATTATATTGAAGAAGTCGAAAGAATGGCTGATAAAATTGTCTATTTAGAACAAGGAAGTATCAAAATTAATGATACACCACATAATATCTTGTTTAGTCAAAATAATTCAATTATTGAAATAATGACCTTTACGGAAGAACAATATCAAATACTTTCAGAAACATATGATATAGAAATTACGAATGGTAATTTAAAAATTCAAACAGAAAATGTTGAAGCAATTATTACAAATCTAATTAAAATAAATGTAGATTTAAATCAAGTCACAATTTATAAAAAATCTTTATTGGAACTCATGTTTTCAAAAGAAGAAAGAGTGGTGCAATAGACTATGACGAATATCATAACGTTACTTGATATTGAATACAAATTATTATTTCGACGCAAATTATCATCATTTATGGCTTTTATATTTCCTTTGGCATTCTATATATTGTTTACATCATTAATTGATATGCCAGCAGATTCGAAAAAAGTATTTTACAAAGAGTATATGTATAGTATGACGGTATTCAGTTTAATGGGATTTTGTCTGATGCAATTTCCATTAGAAATAATCGAGGAAAGGAACAGTGGTTGGTATAAAAGATTAATTTCTACACCAATCACAGTATTAAATTATTATTTAGCTAAAATTATTAAAACAATGACTTTATTTTTAGCTTCAATATTGCTTTTATTCAGCGTAGCACACTTCTATAAAGGGGTAGATCTAAGTGCAAGTGAATGGATTTTATCTGGTGTTTCTTTATGGTTAGGTGCTAGCATGTTTTTGACATTAGGTTTAATCATTACGAAATTTAGTGAGACACAGAAAGCAAGTAGCGTAGCTAATCTGTTTAATATTGTATTAGCCATTATTGGTGGATTGTGGTTCCCTGTTAGTACATTTCCTGATTGGATGCAAACAATTGCTAAACTAACACCAACGTATCATTTACGTCATTTAGCACTTGAACTAGGTAAAGGTAATGGTTTTAATATCCAATCGTTCGTTATATTAGGTATTTATAGCATTATTTTCTTAATTATTGCATTATTAATTAATAAGAGAAAAGGGGTGGAATAAATGAAGCGTAGTTTAGGCGCTAAAATGGGAGAGATTTCATCTTTAATTTACTTAATATTTCCTTACTATGGTTTGTATTTAACATGGCAAGATGATAGCTTTTTATTAAATTTACTTATTGTAATCATTTTTACATTTGCCTATGCTAGTTTAATTCTTTTTCATGAAACATTAAGTCATCGTATTAATTTAATCTTATTTGGTATTCATTTTTTAGCGATTATTTATTTTGTATATGCATACAATCCAACATTGAGTTTATTTTTCTTCTTTAGTGCATTTGCTATTCCATTTTTATTTAAAAAGGGAGTAAAATCAATAGAGTTTATGTTATTAATAAGTTCAATGATTACATGTATCATCATAACGATTATACAAACGAATCACTTTTATGTCGTGAGTATTATTATTTATTATATTATTATTTTGGCAATATTATTTGGTAATTTTAAAATAATGAAAGAGAGACAATATCGTCAACAAATTGAAGAAAAAAATAAATATATTAATATTTTGATTGCGGAACAAGAACGTAATCGAATAGGTCAAGACTTACATGACACGTTAGGACATGTATTTGCAAGTTTGAGTGTCAAATCAGAATTAGCTGCAAAACTAATCGACAAAGATCCGCAAGCAGCTAAGAAAGAAATATTAAATATAAACGAAATTTCGAAAGATACATTAGAGAAAGTAAGACATATTATTGAAAATTTGAAAGTTCAAAATTTTGAAGAAGAAATTCAATCTATAGAACAAATCTTAAAGGATGCAAATATTCACTTTAACTTTGAAAATATAAGAGGTGCGAGTTCCCTCAACCCAACTAAACAGACGATATTATCAATGATACTTAGAGAAGCGGTTAACAATGTAATTAAGCACGCGAAAGCCTCTGAAATTAAAGGGAAAATTGAAAGTTACGATAATGGTATTAAATTAATCATTAGTGACAACGGTATAGGTCTAAAACAACCTAGCGAAGTAAAATTAAAGAGTATTAACGATAGGGTAGCGTTATTGAGCGGCACAGTTAATATCACTTCTAAACAGGGTACGACTATCGATATTATGATTCCGAGAGAAGGTATACAATGATTTCAATCGTAATTGCAGAAGATCAAAATATGTTGCGTAAAGCAATGATACAATTAATTGAATTTCACGACGATTTAAAAGTGATAGATGATTTTGATAATGGTATTGACGCATTACAATCTATTAATAGTCAACAGCCTGACATTGCTATTTTAGATATTGAGATACCAGGAATTACGGGCTTAGAAATACTATCGCAATTAAGAGAAAATAAAATTAATACAAAAGTGATTATTGTCACGACTTTTAAAAGGCCTGGTTATTTTGAAAGAGCTGTTGCAAACGATGTTGATGCCTATGTGTTAAAAGAACGATCGGTTGATGATTTAGTTGCAACCATCCATAAAGTTTTAAACGGCGAAAAAGAATATAGTACGTCTTTAATGACATCTTTGTTTAAAGAGGCTAATCCATTAACGCATAAAGAACAAGTCGTGTTACGTGAAATAGGGGAAGGATTAAGTAATAAAGAAGTCGCTGATAAACTCTATCTTTCAAACGGTACGGTGAGAAATTACACGTCTAATATAATTGATAAACTTGAAGCGGAGAACCGCTTTGATGCTTGGAGAAAAGCGAATGATAAAGGATGGATATAGAATTTAATTATGCATATAGTCATGTATAAAGATCAGAACATCAGTTTGCTCTAGGGAGCATGGATTCCAAGAACGTTAATACTTTAATTTCTGACCTTTTGCTTACTTTTAACCTAATTATTTAAAGATTAAGAAGTATCTTTACAAACATATTAATTATTTCTTTTTTGAGTTTCTAGATTGTCAACATGAGTGGCTAATAACCGTAACACTTGAGCAACCTTATCTGGAGGTGTATCTTTTGCCAAAGTATGTTCGAATACATGGCCATTTTGTGTTTGTACTTTATAAATTAGACCGTGATTATCTATAATTACGTCTAGAATTTCCATAATACCACCTCGCTAATTGTTTGATGGTGAGGCTTTTTGATAATTAAAATTGTGATAAATTAATCAATTTTTTAAAATTAATTTTATACATTTAAGGTATTTCTTATACATACCACAATATCTAGAAATTAATCTTAAATATAAAAAATGTGGGAGTGAGAAAGAATTCAATTTGAATTCTTTCTCACTCCCAATTTGCTTTGCTTATAAAATTTCTATTAAGATTTTCTAATTGAGCTACTTGTTCTTTCTCTTGCGAATTATAGATTGAATGATATAAGCAATAAATCCTACTAAGACTCCTAATAATACAGCTACTACGACAGAGACAATAATAGGTAACTTATAGACAATTTGTAGTATTACACCGACAATTATGGCTATAATTACGGCTATAACTGTAACTAAATTTTCATTTTTCTCAGACATTGATGTCACTCCTAACGCATTTATTATAGCATGATAAGATTAATAATTTCACTTTTTGCGAGTACAGTGGATACTAACATAGTCTAACTAAAGCAAGTTGTCATTGACGATTAATTTTAATTTATATATGATATTTATTATTGAAATAAAAAGCGTAGGTGACATCTTTGAACTCGAAAAAATCATTAAGTATCATCGTTTTAGCTGTTTTAGTGGTAGGCGTTTTAGCCTTTCAATTTATGAATCATACAGGACCTTTTAAAAATAATGGTTCTCAATCATCAAACAGTACTAACATTAAGGGTAAAGAAAAAGTACATGTAGACCGAGTAGTAGATGGTGATACCTTTGTTGCTACAAATAGTGAAGAAAAAGAAATTAAAGTTAGACTTATAGGTATAGATACACCAGAAACAGTTAAACCTAACACACCAGTTCAACCATATGGTAAAGAAGCATCTAATTATAGTAAACAACACTTAAATGGGAAAGATGTATATTTAGAATATGACAAAGAAAAAGAAGATAGATATGGTCGGACACTTGCATATGTATGGCTAGATGAGGACACAATGTACAACGAAGAATTAGTAAAAAATGGATTAGCACGTGAAAAGTACTTCTCACCGAATGGCAAATATCGTCATCTTTTTGAAAAAGATGAACAACAAGCTAAAAAAGATAAAGTGAATTTATGGAGTTAAAAAATAAGCGATTGACACGTGTATCTGTATCTAGATTCACTGTCAATCGCTTATTATGTGCATTAATTATTAAAGCTGTTTACGATTTTGGTAACTTGGTCTTCAGAAAGTGGATGTTTAGATAAATCAATTGCATTTTTGATTACCGCTTCAAGTGATGATTTAGTTGAAACGGTGTCTACATATTGAGCTCTTTCCTCTGAACCCTCAATGATATTTACGCTACCATCGCTAAAGTAAACGACTCCGATGCTTTGTACTTTATGATTAAAATGATTTTCAATTCCGTCTTTTAAAACTTTTGAATTAATCGCTGCTTGTTCATATGGATCATGATCATAAAACTCATAAATCACACGATTATTTTGAATTTTTTCGACGAAAGTATAAATTTCACTGCGTGGTGAATCAAACTGACTGTGATATTGTTTACTTACATAATGACCGACAATCTGATTCACATCATTTGTGTCAATTTGCATATCGTCGTCTACTGGTGCATCAAAATGGTAAAACGTTTTTTGTTTCCAGTTTTTGACGTCAATATTGATTAAGCCAACATCTGAAACAACAATGTAATCGAACGTTCTAGCGTATTCAAAGAAAGGATGTTTTGTAGCTAAATTACTTGTAGTTATAATATCGTAATACTTTAACTTGCCTTCGTCTTTATACTTATCAAGAATGCTAGTTAAAACGTGTTTCGCGTTTCGCTTTGCATGTGAACTTACATCATTATTAGAACTAAGCATTTGATTTTTAAGTTCTAAATTTTCATTGCTAAGCGTCGCATTCTTAGTTACCATCTGATTTCTTGCGTACACTTCTGTATCAACTCTATCTTGCATGTAACGTTGATTTAAGATGAACGCCAAAATAAGTATAACGATGATAACAATTAAGATAATTGTTAATGTCATAATTCATCACCTATGTTCGAATTTTAATTTTATATCACTCAATAAATTTGAAAGTTATAACGTGAGCGATATGAAATAACATATAAATTATATCTATTATAATTGCGTAGTTCAACAAAATGTAAATTAAGTTAAATTGCTAAAATAATAAATATTACCTAATTTTAGCAATTTTGTTATTTTGTTTAACATCAAATTTAGCAATACTTCATAATTCGTAAATTGAAATCAGAAATAAGGATATGTATAATTAATGTATGAAAGCGTTTCCTTTGGAGGTAGTAATATGGAACATCAACAACATATAGAAGAGCTAGTTAAAATATTAAAAAATGAATGTCGTACTTCATTCAAATTTCATGGGGAAGTCGCAATGCAGCTATTTTTAAGTGATAATTTTATTCTACCTTCTAGAGTCGACATATGCGTAGAACGTAAACAACTAGTTGAAGTATTAAAAGTAATTCCGTCCACGTATCATTTAAATTATTATGATAAAAATAATAATTTAATGAATCGAGATCAATTAAGTGTACCCGAAATTGCACACATAGATATTACTTTTAACGAGAAATTATTAATAAATATCTTTATTTATGATGTCGTAAATGAAGAGTGGATATTTAGATTAGATAGTAATATTAGAATTCCTAAGAATAGTATTTATTTTCATTCGCTGACATGGGGAGTAGATTATATTAAACCGGAAATCGTGCTAATGTACGACTTATTGGATAATCAAAATTACCATCAATTACCAAATTATAAAATGGTTTTAGACTCATTAAGTTATTATCAATTTGTTATATTAAAAGTTGTCGTAGGGGAGCAACGAATCAATGAGGCATTAGCTCATAACAAATTATAAAGAAGCATCTAATATTTAAGTGGAATGTACAAAACATGACTATTTAAATACCAGATGCTTTTTAACTATGCTTGCTTATTTAGATTTTTCAAACAAATGCCATGATAACAATATTCATATGTAGATAAAACAGCCTTGTCTGCATCTTCAATTGAAATACCGAACATCATTGATATTTCAGACGAGCCTTGGTTGATCATTTTTAAATTGATTTTAGATTCTGCTAACGCATGTGTAATAGTGTTAGCAGTACCGATTGCTTTATTCATTCCCTCACCAACAATCATTAAAATCGCTAAGTCGTGTTCAATACTTAATTCATCAACATCGCAACGTTTACGTATAGCGTTAAGTACATCTTTTTCTTTACCTTTTAATTGATGTGTTCGAAGGATGATACTAATACTATCAATACCTGAAGGCATATGGTCGAAAGAAATATTGTAATCTTCTAATATTTCAAGAATTTTACGTGTGAAGCCGACCTGTCTATTCATTAGATATTTTTTAATATTAATAACACTAAATCCTTTATCACAGCTTATACCTATAATGACATTTTTATCACTTACATCTCTATCATGGCGTATAAATGTACCTTTATCTTGAGGAAGATTTGTATTTTTAATAACCACTGGAATTCTGTGTTTATAGAGTGGCTGCAATGCTTCATCATGGAAGACGCTAAACCCAGCATATGAAAGTTCTCGCATTTCACGATATGTAATTTCTTCAATAAGATCCGGATTGTTAATTATATTAGGGTTTGCCTTATAAATACCTGATACATCAGTGAAGTTTTCATATAAAGACGCTCTAATTCCTCTAGCGATAATTGCACCTGTAATGTCAGAACCACCTCTTGGGAACGTAACGACATAATCATTTTTAGAAACACCAAAGAATCCTGGGATAATAATTTTACCTTCAATATCTTTTAATTTACTAATCTTCTCATAAGCTTCTTCCAAGATTTGAGCTTGTTGCGGTAAATCTGTAACTAGAATACCTGCATCTTTTGGAGAAAGGTATGTCGTTTTAAAACCTTGTGAATCATTATAAGTTGCAATTAATTGCGCATTAAAATTTTCACCACAAGAAAGAATTGCATCGTATAATCTTAAAGGCTTATCTTTTAAAGTTGAAATAATCTCTTCTAATGTGTCATCAATTACTTTTAATAATGAATCATCCATATCAAGTTCATGTAAAATATCTGCATAACGTTGAATAATTTCTTTCTTTTTATCTTGATAATTAAGATTATTCATTACTTTTTCATATAATCGAACTAGAAGATCGGTCGTTTTAACATCATCTTTGTGTCTTTTGCCTGGTGCAGAAACAATAATAATTTTACGATCTGAATCGCTATTAACGATATCTAGGACTTTTTTGATTTGTGTTGCATTTGAAACTGAACTACCGCCGAATTTTGCCACTTTCATATACCTAATCAACCTTTCTAAAAAATCAGAAAATTCTATTTAATTTTCTGATACCACATGATAATATAAAGCTAAGTATTTACATTTTATGCTAAAAAGTCCTATCAATTTAATATGTTTTAATAGTATACTAAAATAAAGTATATTTCAATAAAACAATTGTATTTCTGAGTTATACAAATGGGGGGAGATAAAAATATGAAAAAATTAAATATTGCTTTGCTTGGTCTAGGAACAGTGGGATCAGGTGTAGTTAAAATAATTGAAGAGAATCGACAACAAATTATAGATACATTAAACAAAGATATTGTTATAAAGCATATTTTAGTGCGTGATAAATCTAAGAAAAGACCTATAAATATTAGTCGATATCATTTAACTGAAGATGTTAATGAAATTTTAAATGATGATTCTATCGATATCGTCATTGAAGTAATGGGTGGCATTGAACCTACTGTTGATTGGTTAAGAGATGCTTTGAAAAGCGGTAAACATGTAATTACTGCAAACAAAGATTTATTAGCCGTACATTTGAAGCTACTAGAAGATTTAGCTGAGGAAAAGGGACTTGCGTTGAAATTCGAAGCGAGTGTTGCCGGTGGTATCCCTATAGTAAATGCTATTAATAATGGATTAAATGCTAATAACATTTCTAAATTTATGGGAATACTAAATGGTACATCTAACTTCATCTTATCTAAAATGACACGTGAACAAACAACGTTTGAAGATGCTCTTGATGAAGCGCAAAGGCTAGGTTTTGCTGAGGCAGATCCGACTGATGACGTAGAAGGTATTGATGCAGCACGTAAAGTTGTTATCACTTCTTATTTATCATTTAACCAAGTCATTAAATTAAATGATGTTAAAGTTCGTGGTATAAGTCAGACAACTTTATCTGATATCAATGTCGCGGACAAATTAGGTTATAAAATAAAATTGATTGGTAAGGGAACTTATCAAAATAGTAAAGTAAATGCATCAGTCGAACCAACATTAATACATAAATCCCATCAACTAGCTACAGTTGAAGATGAATATAATGCAATCTATGTCGTAGGCGATGCAGTGGGCGATACAATGTTCTATGGGAAAGGTGCAGGTAGTTTAGCTACTGGAAGTGCTGTTGTAAGTGATTTACTAAATGTGGCATTATTCTTTGAATCAAATACACATACATTACCACCTCATTTTGAATTGAAAACCGATGCAACTCGCGAAATTATGGATACGGAAGATGTCGTAGCTATTCAAGAGAAGTTAAACTATTATGTTGTTCTTAATAGTGACTTATCAAAAGAAAAATTTGAATCATTATTGAAAGAAACTTTACCTTTCCATAAATCACTACAGGTTGAACAACGTGATGAACAAACGTATGGTGTAGTTATTATAGGTTTAGATCAGTCACCAAAGGATGTTTTAAGTAAAGCTGATTTTAATATCGAGAAAATTTATCCAGTTGAAGGGGTTTAATGTTTATGAAAAGATGGCAAGGTTTAGTTGAAGAGTTTAAAGAATATTTACCAGTTAACAGCGACACACCAAAGTTAACATTAAATGAAGGACATACTCCATTAATTCATTGTGAGAACTTGTCTAAGATGTTGGATATTGATTTGTATGTAAAATATGAAGGTGCAAATCCTACAGGTTCTTTTAAAGATAGAGGAATGGTCATGGCTGTTACTAAAGCAAAAGAACAGGGAAAAAAAGTAGTTATCTGTGCATCTACTGGTAATACATCAGCTTCAGCAGCTGCATATGCTGCACGAGCTGGATTAAAATCAATAGTAGTTATTCCAGAGGGTAAGATTGCACTCGGTAAATTATCGCAAGCTGTTATGTATGGTGCTGAAATTGTTTCTATTGAAGGAAACTTTGATGAGGCTTTAGAGATTGTTAAGGAAATTGCTAAAAATGATGAAGAAATTGAGTTAGTTAATTCAGTGAATCCATATCGTATTGAAGGACAAAAAACGGGTGCATTTGAAATTGTTGAACAATTGGAACAAGCTCCAGACGTACTCGCAATTCCAGTTGGAAACGCAGGTAATATTACTGCTTATTGGAAAGGTTTTAAAGAATACCATGAGAAAAAGGGGAGTCAATTACCTCGATTATTTGGCTTCCAAGCAGAAGGTGCGTCACCAATTGTTCAAAATAAAGTGATTAAAAATCCTGAAACAATTGCTACAGCTATTCGAATTGGTAATCCAGCTAGTTGGATTAAAGCTACGAATGCGTTAGACGAATCTAATGGATTGATTGATAGCGTTACTGATGAAGAAATTTTAGAAGCTTATCAATTAATGACTTCTAAAGAAGGTGTATTTAGCGAACCAGCTAGTAACGCCTCAATTGCAGGTCTGATTAAATTACATCGAGTAGGACAATTACCTAAAGGCAAAAAAATAGTAGCTATTTTAACTGGTAATGGATTAAAAGATCCTGATACTGCTATTTCAATATTAGATAACCCTATTCAACCGCTTCCTAACGATAAATCAAGTATTATTGATTACATTAAAGGAGCTTTGTAAAAATGACTGAACAGTTGCACTTAAAGATACCAGCGTCCACTGCTAATTTAGGCGTTGGTTTCGACTCGATAGGTATGGCTATAGATAAATATTTACATCTTTATGTGAAACGAATTGAAGGGGAAAAATGGGAATTTACATATTTAAACTCCGAATTAGATTCACTTCCTAAGAACAAAGACAATTATGTTTTTAAAGTGGCCCAGCAGGTCGCATCTAAATATAATGTAGAATTACCTAGTTTAAGTGTTGAAATGCGAAGTGATATACCATTAGCTAGAGGTTTAGGTTCATCGGCGTCTGCATTGGTAGGCGCTTTATACATTGCAAACTATTTTGGCAATATTCAGCTTTCTAAATATGAATTACTTCAATTAGCTACAGAAATAGAAGGTCATCCAGATAATGTTGCACCTACAATTTATGGTGGCTTATTAGCAGGCTTCTATAATCCAGATACAAAAGAAACGAATGTAGCACATATTGATGTGCCTGACGTTGATATAATTCTAACTATACCTCCATATGAATTAAAGACTGAAGATTCTCGTAACGTTTTACCTGATCAATTTTCTCATAAGCGCGCGGTTCAAAGTAGTGCAATAAGTAATACGATGCTGTGTGCATTAATTCAACATAATTATGAACTTGCTGGGAAAATGATGTCACAGGATGGCTTCCACGAGCCATATCGCCAACATTTAATATCTGAATTTAAAGAGGTTAAAACTATAGCTCAACAATATGGTGCATATGCGACAGTAATTAGTGGTGCAGGGCCTACCATATTAACAATGAGTCCTAAGGAGAAGAGTGGTCAATTAGTTAGAGCGTTAAGACAAGCCGTTACAACATGTCATTCAGAATTAGCAACAATCAATGAAATTGGCGTTGTTGAAGAAATTGTGTATCCTTCATAAAATTTATTGTAAAATATAAACGAGTAAATTTCGAAAGGAGTACACTTCAGATATGAGTAATTATAAAATGATCGTTATGGACATGGACGATACTTTAATTAATAGTGAGAATAAAGTAAGTAAAGAAACTAAAAATTACTTGATAGATATTCAAAATCAAGGCTATAAAGTAGTGTTAGCTTCAGGAAGACCAACTGAAGGTATGCTACCAATTGCAAAAGAACTACAATTAGATATCCATGATAGTTATATCATCAGTTACAACGGCGGTAAAACGATCAAAGTAGCAACAGAAGAAGTAGAAGTGAGTCAAAGTGTATCTAAGAAGAATTTTGACCTTATTGTGGATTTTTGTCGTGAACATAACTTTTTAATCTTGACATATCAAGATGGACATATTATCCATGATGGTAATCATGAATATCGAGATATTGAATCAGAACTTACTGGGCTACCTATGAAACGTGTAGATGATATTAAAGCTTATATTAATGATAGCGTTCCAAAAGCAATGGGCGTTGATTATGCAACAAATATTGCTAAAGTACGTGATGATATGCATGGAAGTTTTAATTCAGAAATTGATGTAACAACAAGTAAACCATTCTTTTTAGAATTTATGGCAAAGGATGTTTCAAAAGGTAATGCGATTAAAGCATTATGTGAAAAATTAAATGTATCATTATCTGAAGTGATTTGTTTTGGTGATAGTTTAAATGATCAATCAATGTTTGAAGTAGTGGGTTGTGCTATCGCGATGGGAAATGCAAATGAGGAACTGAAGGCTATTGCAGACAAAATAACGTTAGATAACGATTCTAATGGTATTCCCGCAGCTTTAAAAACACTTTTGTAATATAAAATAAGGCATGAGAATACGAATGTTGTTTATTTCATCATAATTACCATGATGAATGATTCATTCGACCTCATGCCTTTTTATTATTTAGCAGTATGTGTCCATTCGTGCTTCCCTTTTGAACGCTTTACATAAGCGTATACTTGATCAGCAGCATAATCTAAATTTGTATACACTGTAATTGTAAATGCAGACTGGTTTTCACTGAAAGGTTCAGTACTAAATACATCTTTTAAATGTGTAAATAAATTTTCCATTTGGTCATGTTCAAGACTAGGATACTCTCTTAATGTACGTTTTAGTAATTGACCATTTTTTTCTTCTAGAGATTGTACAACTATAACGAAACGTTCTTCACTCTTAATGACATCATCAAATAAGTTTGTTTGACCAACCATCTTGCTTTCACCTCTAAGTCATTATCTTTACTACTATTATACTAGATAACTGTTTTTTCGAAAATATCAATATGTTGAAACCAAAAATGCGAGTCACTAAAAAGGATTTACTATACTTTCAGTGCTCGCATTTAATTATTTAATTATTTTTATGATAATGATGTGGTGTGATATCCATATCATTTAATTTAACGAACTTCGTTTTTCTTATTAATTTATGAGCTAAGAAAATGAGCCCTAAAATAATGATAGGTAAAATGTTAACGAAAAATTTACCTATATTACCATCGAATAAATCTCCAATTGAATTACCAAAGTATAAGAAAATTAAAGTTGCAAATACTAAAATTGGTCCAAGAGGGTACAATGGTGATTTATAAGGTAAAAGTTGATTGATATCTTGACCTTGACGTTTAATGGCTTTACGCAATCTTACTTGTGCCCATGAACTAGCTGCCCAAACAATGATTACCAATGAACCAATAATATTTAACAAACTAAAAACAGCATTTGAATAAAAATTAGCAATTATAATAATCGCTACAATCAGAATATATGTTGTAACTAATGCTCTTAAAGGTAATTTAGATTTATCGTTTAGCTTACTTAAGAATTTAGGTGCCTGTTTTTCATCACTTAAAGAGAACAACATTCTACTAGTAGTATAAACACCTGAGTTTGTCGCAGATAATAATGATGTCAATATAACAGCGTTAATAACAGAAGCGGCAAAAGCAACACCAATTCTATCAAATACAATTGTGAAAGGACTTTGTGTAACAGATTCATTCTCATTTAACAATAATGGGTCAGTATAAGGAATGATAGCTGCAATAACACCAATTGATAATACATAGAATAATAAAATTCTCCAAAAAACTTGTTTAACAGCTTTAGGCATTGTTTTTTCTGGATTATCAGATTCTCCAGCAGTCACTGCTACAACTTCAGTACCGCCAACTGAGAATCCTGCAACGAGTAAAACACCTAAGAAACCAGATAAACCACCCACGAATGGTGCCTCACCTTTAGTATAATTTTCAAAGCCATAAGAATGGCCACCTAATATACCGAAGATCATCAAGAAACCAACAATAATAAATATAATAATAGTTACAACCTTAATTAGTGATAACCAAAATTCAGTTTCTCCAAAAGCTTTAACCGTGAAGATGTTTAATAAAAATACAATAGTGATAAAGATTAAACACCAAGTAAGTGGACTAAAAAATTTAAATACATCCCAATAATACAATACGTTTGAAGCAACCATAACATCTACACTGGAAACTAGTGTCCACATAATGTAATATAACCATCCCATTGTAAAACCTAGAGAAGGGTCTACAAATCGCGTTGCGTATGAACTGAATGATCCTGAAACTGGATAAAATGTTGCCAACTCTCCAATTGACGACATTAAAAAGTAAAGCATTATGCCAATTAATAAATAGGCTAATATAGCGCCCCCAGGACCAGCTTGAGCAACAACACTACCTGTTGCTACAAAGAGCCCTGTACCAATTGCGCCACCTATAGCAATCATAGATATGTGTCTTGAGTTAAGACCTCTTTTCATATTGTTATCTTCCATATGATGTCTCCTAATTCTAAAATTTAAATATACAAATCATTTTAATCTTTTTGGGGACAGTATTCAATAACTTTTAAACAATTTAGCTTGAAAATTTTAAATTTTCTGACACTTTGTAGTTTTTTTAAAATGCTTTAATTATAGGGGTTATGGCTTTAATTATAGTAGATTCTAAATTATAATAATTATAAATAAGTGAAAGGAGAATTAACTATGGCGAAAGATGATAAAAGATTAACTGGTTTGTTTGGGCACCCTGTTTCAGATAGAGAAAATAGTATGACAGCTGGTCCGAGAGGCCCATTATTAATGCAAGATGCATACTTTTTAGAACAAATGTCTCATTTTGATCGTGAAGTAATTCCTGAACGTCGTATGCACGCTAAAGGTTCAGGTGCATTTGGTACATTTACTGTAACAAATGATATTACGAAATATACAAATGCTAAAATTTTTTCAGAAGTAGGTAAACAAACAGAAATGTTTGCACGATTCTCAACAGTTGCCGGTGAACGTGGGGCAGCTGACTTAGAGAGAGATATCCGTGGATTTGCACTTAAATTCTATACGGAAGAAGGTAACTGGGACTTAGTAGGTAACAACACACCCGTGTTCTTCTTTAGAGATCCTAAGTTGTTTGTTAGTTTAAACCGTGCTGTTAAAAGAGACCCACGTACTAATATGAGAAGTCCTCAAAATAACTGGGATTTCTGGACTGGCGTACCAGAGGCACTTCACCAAGTTACAATTTTAATGTCAGATAGAGGTATGCCAAAAGACTTCCGTCATATGCATGGTTTCGGTTCACATACGTATTCTATGTACAATGACGAGGGTGAACGTGTTTGGGTTAAATATCATTTCAGAACTCAACAGGGCATCGAAAATTACACAGATGATGAAGCGGCTGAAATTGTAGGTCAAGATAGAGAATCATCACAACGTGACTTATACGATGCAATTGAAAATGGCAATTATCCAAAATGGAAAATGTATATCCAAGTTATGACTGAGGAGCAAGCTAAAAATCATCCAGATAATCCGTTTGATTTAACTAAAGTTTGGTATAAAGGTGATTACCCATTAATTGAAGTGGGTGAATTTGAGCTAAATAGAAACCCAGAGAATTATTTCATGGATGTTGAACAAGCTGCTTTCGCTCCAACAAACATTATTCCTGGTCTAGACTTCTCACCAGATAAAATGTTACAAGGACGTCTATTCTCATATGGTGATGCGCAACGTTATAGATTAGGTGTCAATCATTGGCAAATTCCTGTTAACCAACCTAAAGGTGTTGGCATTGAAAATATGTGTCCATTCAGTCGTGATGGTCAAATGAGATTCCTTGATGGAAATCAAGGTGGTGGACCTCATTATTATCCAAATAATAAAGGTGTTTACCAATCACAACCTGAATATAAAAAACCAGCATTCCCAGTAGATGGAGACGGTTATGAGTACAATCAAAGACAAGATGATGATAATTACTTTGAACAACCTGGTAAATTATTCCGTTTACAATCTGATGATGCCAAAGAAAGAATCTTTACTAACACAGCAAATGCGATGGATGGTGTGAGTGAAGACGTTAAACATAGACACATTCGTCATTGTTATAAAGCTGATCCAGAATATGGTAAAGGTGTTGCCAAAGCATTAGAAATCGATATTAATGATGTTGATTTAGAAGGTACTAACGACGAAACTTACGAGAATTTTAAATAGTACTAAAAAATTAGATTGCGTAGAGCATTTTAATATGGTAAAATTTTAAATCGTAAGTATTCCTAGTTAAATGAGAAAGGATGTTAATTATGCGCGTTAATGTAACATTAGCTTGCACAGAATGTGGCGATCGTAATTATATTACTACTAAAAATAAACGTAATAATCCTGAGCGTATTGAAATGAAAAAATATTGCCCAAGATTAAATAAATACACGCTACACCGTGAAACTAAATAATCTCTTATCTTTTAAATACGACATTAAAGATAAAGTAAGAACTTGCCGAAGTATAATAATCTTATACTTCGGTTTTTTAATTATTTAAATGAAATTAAGTCATCAGTCTTGTAAATTTAAAATCATGTGTTATTATATAAAACGTAATTATTACGATTTAAAATAACAGGAGTGATATATATGGCAAAAAAATCTAAAATTGCTAAAGAAATAAAAAGAGAAAAATTAGTTAATCAATATTATGAATTACGTAAAGAATTAAAAGCTAAAGGAGATTATGAAGCATTACGTAAGTTGCCACGTGATTCTTCACCAACGCGTTTAACTCGAAGATGTAAAGTAACAGGACGTCCAAGAGGTGTATTAAGAAAATTTGAAATGTCTAGAATTGCTTTTAGAGAACATGCACACAAAGGACAAATCCCGGGCGTTAAAAAATCAAGTTGGTAAAATACAAATCTAGTACTTTAGTCCATTTACAAGACAATTAAAAAATTGTAAAGTATATAAGGGTGAGAAAATGAATGATTTTTATATTTAATATACTAAAAGTTCGTTTTTACTTAATAAATATGATTGTATAGGGGCTAAAAAGTATGAAAATTTTTGATTATGAAGATATTCAATTAATTCCAAATAAATGTATAGTTGAAAGTCGTTCGGAATGTGATACAACTGTTCAATTTGGACCTAAAACGTTTAAGTTACCTGTTGTGCCAGCGAATATGCAAACTGTTATGAGTGAAGAATTAGCGCATTGGTTCGCTAAAAATGATTATTTTTATATTATGCATCGATTTGACGAAGCAGCTCGTATTCCATTTATTCAAAACATGCAAAAAGACGGATTGTTTGCTTCTATTTCTGTAGGTGTTAAAGCAAATGAATTTAAATTTATTGAAGAATTAGCTGACAAACAATTAGTTCCTGAATATATTACGATTGATATAGCTCATGGTCATTCAGATTCAGTTATTAAAATGATTAAACACATAAAAAAATATATTCCAAAAACATTTGTAATTGCTGGAAATGTTGGTACGCCAGAAGGTGTTAGAGAACTTGAAAACGCAGGTGCAGATGCAACTAAAGTTGGTATTGGACCAGGTAGAGTTTGTATCACAAAAATAAAAACTGGTTTTGGCACTGGTGGTTGGCAATTAGCAGCATTAAATATTTGTAGTAAAGCAGCGCGTAAACCTATAATCGCTGATGGTGGCTTAAGAACACATGGCGATATTGCTAAATCAATTCGATTTGGTGCAAGCATGGTAATGATAGGATCTCTATTTGCGGCTCATGAAGAATCACCAGGTGAAACTGTTGAATTAGACGGCAAACGTTATAAAGAGTATTTTGGTAGTGCATCTGAATTCCAAAAAGGTGAACACAAGAATGTTGAAGGTAAAAAAATGTTTGTTGAACATAAAGGATCATTAAAAGATACTTTAGTTGAAATGCAACAAGACTTACAAAGCTCGATTTCATATGCAGGTGGAAAAGATTTAAAATCATTAACAACTGTCGATTATGTTATAGTGCGAAATTCAATTTTTAATGGGGATAAGGATTAAAACTTGAGTGGTAGGTGTATGTTATTAAAAAATTCCTTTTATTTTCTTTGGTGTTATTAGTTGTAGCTTTATTCATACCATTAAAGGAAAATCAAGCACTAGTAAAATTTCAGAATGACGTAAGAAGTAAAGTTCAGCAAGTTATGAATCAAGATTCGAGTTTAAAAAGCAATTCGCTCAAAACACCTACAAAACAGGACTTTGCTATTAATAATATTCAGATGAATATGTCTAAAGACAAAGTTGAAAATCAATTGGGGAAACCTAAAAGAGTAACATCTAATGAATATGGCACTAAATGGTATACCTATTACAATAATGATTACGATAATTTCATAATGGTTAGCTATTTAGGAAATAAAGTCAATGCTTTATATAGTAATCAAAATGTCATTACATCTAAATCTAAGGTGAAATATAATACCCCTAAAAATGTTGTTGAGGATAGACTTGGTAAACCTTTAAAAGAAATTGTTAAAGGTAGATACCGTGTTGATATAAGTAGCGATGAGTATGATGTTTTCCATGAAGATAATATTTATACAACTGTTTTTTATGATAAACATAATGACAATGGAGTTACTGCATTACTTCAAGTTAGTGACGCTATGGAAAAAAGGTTGACTCAACATTACGGTGCACCATCTTCAACATTAGAACAAAGCTTTGAATATCAAAATTATGATTTAGTTAATTCTGAGCGTAAACAGCATGGGTTGAATACACTTAGTTACTCGAAAAATGTCTCCAATACAGCAAGAAACCATAGTGAAGACATGGCAAAACAAAATTACTTTGATCATAATAATTTAGATGGTGAATCTCCTTTTGATCGATTAAAAGATGATGACATTGATTTCAATCCGGCAGGTGAAAATTTAGCGTATGGGCAACAAAATAGTATATTTGCTCATGAGGGGTTAATGAATTCACTTGGTCATAGAAAGAATATATTGAATACAAATTTCAGTACTCTAGGCGTAGGCGTTGATTTTAATGACAAACGACAACCATTTTGGACAGAAAATTATACGGGCTAAGTGTTTTAATACGACTTATTAAGGGTATCTTTTAGTTGATAAGGAAGTTGATATTATGACAACTAAAGATGTTAATAAACTAGATATTCTAGATAAGGTTAAAGAAATTTTAAATAAAAATGAAAATGAAAAACAAAAGAACTAGCAAAGTTTACATTGTAGACTTTGCTAGTTCTTTGTATATAGAAATATATAAGAGAGAGGTTAACGTAAATTTTAGAAATTAAAACTACAGTTCTCTGTATAAACCAATAACTTTACCGATAACAGTAACGTTATCAAGATAAATAGGACTCATTGTACTATTTTCAGGTTGTAATCTATAACGTGTTTTTTCTTTATAGAAGCGTTTAACTGTTGCTTCATCATCTTCAGTCATAGCAACAATGATGTCCCCATTTTCAGCAATGGTTTGGCTTCTAACTATAACTTTATCTCCATCTAAAATACCTGCCTCAATCATACTTTCACCCACGACATTTAAAATAAAGATATCACTATTGTGAGTTGATGTTAAATGTTCTGGTAAAGGGAAATATTCCTCAATATTTTCAACTGCAGTAATCGGAATTCCGGCAGTAACTTTACCAATTACAGGAACATAAATTGTTTCCTCCATATTAACTGCATCGTTAGTTTGTTCGCTAACAATTTCAATGGCTCTCGGTTTCGTAGGGTCTCGTTTAATATATCCTTTTTCTTCTAGTCTAGATAAATGACCATGAACAGTTGAACTTGACGCTAATCCTACTGCTTCACCAATTTCTCGTACGCTTGGTGGATATCCTTTAGTTTGTACTACATGTTTAATGTAATCGTATATTTCACTTTGACGTTTAGTTAATTCTCTCATATATAGGCACTCCCTAATTTTATTTAACTACATTATAGCACTGATTTAAATATTGAACAAACATTTGTTCGTTTTTATGTTGACTAAGAACAAATGTTCTGATAAAGTATTTATACAAACAAATGTTCTAGAGGTGAAAGTAATGTTTAATAAATATAAAAATAAATTATTAACTAATATAGCTGTTGTATCAATATCTTGTGTTGTTTTTATAGTATTTTTCATGAATTTATATCATAACGCTCAAATGGAACAAACGTACGAAATAACTGACCATACTATTTCTAAAAAGGCAATTATTAAAGATGACAATAAGAACGTAAATACTACAAATGGGGAACAAAATGACTACAAAGTGTTCGCGTTTGTAAGATGATTATAAATTTGAGGTCTGTCAAAGCTATTTAAATGTCAATAGCTTTTGTCTAGACCTCTTTTTTGTTATATTCTATGAAGTAAAAGAGAAAATATTAATGGGAATACAGAAAGAGTGATAGTTATGTCTAATGATAATTTAAATATAGATAGAATTAATGAGCTTGCTAAAAAGAAAAAGGAACAAGGTTTAACTGAAGCTGAAGCTAAAGAGCAATCGAAATTACGTAAAAAATACCTCGAAGCATTTAGAAAAGGGTTTAAACAACAAATTGAGAGTACAAAGGTGATAGATCCTGAAGGTAATGATGTGACACCTGAAAAATTAAAAAAGATACAAGAACAAAATAAAAATTAATAAATATTAGATTATAGTTCGTTGAGTTTAAACGATTATCAATTTCAATATTTTTAAGTTATAATATACGAAAGATGATTCAAGTAGAAGGGAAGTATTAGAGATGTTTAACGAGAAAGATCAACTAGCGATTGATACGATTAGAGCTTTAAGTATTGATGCAATCGAAGAAGCTAATTCAGGTCACCCTGGATTACCTATGGGAGCTGCACCAATGGCCTATACTTTATGGACACGCCACTTAAATTTTAATCCTCAATCTAAAGACTATTTTAATAGAGACCGTTTTGTATTGTCGGCTGGACATGGCTCTGCGCTATTATACAGCTTGTTACATGTTTCAGGCAGTCTTGAATTAGAAGAATTGAAGCAATTTAGACAATGGGGTTCTAAAACACCAGGACATCCAGAATTCAGACATACTGATGGTGTTGAAGTTACTACTGGCCCACTTGGACAAGGCTTTGCTATGTCTGTAGGTATGGCTTTAGCTGAAGACCATTTAGCAGGTAAATTTAATAAAGATGATTTCAATATTGTTGACCATTATACTTATGTGCTAGCTTCTGATGGTGATTTAATGGAAGGTATTTCTCATGAAGCTGCTTCATTTGCTGGCCATAACCAATTAGATAAGCTAATTGTTTTATATGATTCAAACGATATTTCATTAGATGGCGAATTAAATAAAGCCTTCTCTGAAGATGTTAAGAAACGATTTGAAAGTTACGGTTGGAATCACATATTAGTAAAAGATGGTAATGATTTAGACGCTATCGATAAAGCAATAACTAAAGCCAAATCTCAAAATGGTCCAACCATGATTGAAGTTAAAACAATTATCGGTTATGGTGCTCCAAACGTGAGTGGTACTAATGGTGTTCATGGTGCACCACTAGGTTCAGATGAGAGAAAATTAACTTTTGAAGCATATGGTTTAGACCCTGAAAAACGTTTCAATGTGCCAGAAGAAGTATATGAAATTTTCCAAACAACTATGTTAAAACGTGCAAATGAGCATGAAGATGCATGGAAAGCATTACTAGAAAATTATTCTAAACAATATCCAGAATTAGCAGATGAATTTAAATTAGCTATTAGTGGTAAACTATCTAAAAACTATAGAGATGAGTTACCACGCTTTGATAGCGATCATAATGCAGCAACACGTGCTGATTCAGGTGAAGTAATTCAAGCATTAAGTAAATCAGTTCCGTCATTCTTTGGTGGTTCTGCTGACTTAGCTGGTTCTAACAAATCTAACGTTAAAGAAGCGACTGATTATGATAGAAATACACCTGAAGGTAAAAATATATGGTTTGGTGTACGTGAGTTCGCAATGGGTGCAGCTGTAAATGGTATGGCAGCACACGGTGGATTACACCCTTATGGTGCAACATTCTTTGTATTTAGTGACTACTTAAAACCAGCGTTACGCTTATCAGCTATCATGGGATTAAATTCAACATTCATCTTCACACATGATTCAATCGCTGTAGGTGAAGATGGACCTACTCATGAGCCAATTGAACAATTAGCGGGCTTAAGATCAATACCAAATATGAATGTCATTCGTCCAGCTGATGGAAATGAAACAAGAGTAGCTTGGGAAGTAGCTCTTGAATCAGAACAAACACCAACTTCTTTAGTATTAACTCGTCAAAATTTACCATATTTAGATGTAGATGAAGAGAAAGTTGAACA
>NZ_KV840151.1:0-95186 GCF_001839115.1 Staphylococcus sp. HMSC62B09 | reverse complement strand
TAGATGTAGATGAAGAGAAAGTTGAACAAGGTGTTCGTAAAGGTGCTTATGTGGTCTTCGAAACTGAAACTAAACCTGAGTATCTATTACTTGCTACTGGTTCAGAAGTTAGCTTAGCAATTGAAGCAGCTAAAGATTTAGATAAACAAGGTAAAGGTGTACGAGTAGTATCAATGCCTAACTGGTTTGCTTTTGAACAACAATCAGAAGAATATAAAGAGTCTGTAATTCCTAAAGAAATTACTAAACGTGTTGCAATTGAAATGGCATCTCCATTAGGTTGGCACAAATATGTAGGCACTGAAGGTAAAGTGATAGGTATTGACCAATTTGGTGCAAGTGCCCCTGGCGACTTAGTCGTAGAAAAATATGGTTTCACTAAAGAAAATGTATTAAATCAAATTCACACATTTTAATATTAGATAAGAAATTAGAGAACTGAGAAGGCTTTCATTGGAAAGTCTTCTTTAATTTGAATGAGCAATACAAAATAATTTTTAAGTTAACTAAAAATAAGTATTACATTCGTTTAAGTATTTGTTATGATAACAAATGGATGCAGAATTACTAACTAGCTCTTGAAAATAGAATAGTAATTTAGTAAAATTCAGTAGGATATAGAAAGTGGGTGAAACAATGGCAACATGGTTAGCAATTTTATTAATCATTGTAGCGCTTATCGGTGGACTAGTTGGTGGTTTCTTTTTAGCACGTAAATATATGATGGATTATTTGAAAAAAAACCCACCTATTAATGAAGAAATGTTACGAATGATGATGATGCAAATGGGTCAAAAACCATCGCAAAAGAAAATCAATCAAATGATGACAATGATGAATAAAAACATGGATCAAAACATGAAAAGTTCAAAAAAATAATTTTTAAATGGATTGTAGTACCTTTAAGGTTTACAATCCTTTATTTTTGTAGTAAAACAACTTTAGTATTAT
This sequence comes from Staphylococcus sp. HMSC62B09, assembly GCF_001839115.1. Classification (NCBI taxonomy): domain Bacteria; kingdom Bacillati; phylum Bacillota; class Bacilli; order Caryophanales; family Staphylococcaceae; genus Staphylococcus; species Staphylococcus sp. HMSC62B09. The sequence continues at coordinate 94,235 of NZ_KV840151.1, read as the reverse complement.
TAAAAAAGAAAAATATTTAATAATCTAAATAACTTACAATGAGTAATAAAGAGTAAGAGTTTATGAATATATAAGAAGGTGTAACGTTGGCGTATTTAATTTTTTCTATTGTATTTGCTTTATTTATGGGTATAGTAGTAATTTTTATTCGAATGAAAGCTCAAAACTTTCCTGTTAATGAAAAGAAAATTATATTACCACCATTTTTCATGGCTACAGGCGCATTGATGTATGTGATTCCGTACTTTAGATTGACTGGTACTGAAATTTTAGAGTCGATTATTCTAGGTGTCTTATTCTCATCTGTTCTTATATGGACAAGTCACTTTGAGGTACATGGTACTGAAATTTATATGAAGCGCTCAAAAGCATTTCCAATCATTTTAATTTCCTTATTAATTATACGCACTTTAATTAAAATATTTATCAGTAGTAAAATTGATCCTGGTGAAATTGGCGGCATGTTCTTCTTACTTGCGTTTAGCATGATTGTTCCTTGGAGATTAGCAATGTTATATAAATATAAAAAGTTGAAAAGGTCAACTGTCAAATAATTGAATAATGATTTAAAAAATGATGTATTTTAAATTACTTTGAAAATTTTAGTAGAGCCTGGGACATAAATTAATATCTCAGGCTATAATTACATATTGGAAGTAGTTGAATGAATTAAAAACATACTTGTAACAAGCTTTTTTAATTCGATTCAACCTTGCCGGGCTGAGCGGGGTCCCAACAAAGAGAATTTCCAAATAAGAAATTTTACAAGTAATGCAAGTTGGGGTTATTAATAGCTGCTCAATAACATAGGTGGGACAATGAATTTAAATTAATCATTTGTTCCATCTTTTTTAGTTTGAACAATAGTGTGATTCAAGATATAATATACACGAACAAATGTTCTAAAGGGAGGTCATTATGAAGGTTATTCACACTGCTGATTGGCATTTAGGTAAGATTTTAAATGGTAAGCAATTTTTAGAAGATCAACATTACATATTGAACAAATTTATTGATAATTTGAAGGAAGAGAAACCAGATGTTCTGGTTATTTCGGGTGATATATATGATACGTCTTATCCTAGTAAGGAGACCATTAGACTTTTTGAAGAAACGATTAAAACTATAAATGTAAATATGAAAATTCCTACAATTATAACCAATGGAAATCATGATGGTAGAGAAAGATTAAATTATGGGTCAACATGGTTTGAGTTTTCACAATTATATATTAGAACGCAACTAGAATTAATGTCTACACCTATAACTATTAATAATATTAACTTTTACACACTTCCTTTTGCCACTATTAGTGAAATTAAGGCTTACTTTAATGATGATGATATCAAGACATATGAGCAAGCAACTCAAAAGTGTATTAACCACATTTCGAAGATTATAGACCCTAATCAAATTAATATTTTAATTGGCCATTTAACCATAAAAGGTGGTAAAACATCAGAATCTGAAAGGCCACTTACAATTGGAACCGTTGAAAGTGTAGAAAGCGCTAACTTCCAAATTTTTGACAAAGTACTATTAGGACATCTTCATCATCCATTTAGTATTACAGATAATATTGTTGATTACAGTGGTTCGTTATTACAATACTCATTTTCTGAAGTGAACCAGGCCAAAGGATACAAAAAATTAATGATTAGTTCAAAAAATGACATAAATATTAAGTTTGTACAATTAAAACCTTTAAGAGAGTTAGAGCAAATTGAAGGTGACTACTCGTCTGTTATACAAGGTGACGTTCCTGTGAAAAATAAGGACAATTATTTTCACTTCAAACTTAAAAATATGTCTCATGTCACGGACCCTATCATCCACCTTAAACAGATATATCCAAATACACTTTCGCTTAGTAATATCACTTTTGAAAATCATAATAAATCAACGTACGCAGATTTTAAAACTACAGATGATCCTACAATAATTAAAAATTTCTACAAAACAATTACAGATGAAGATTTAACAAATTATCAAGAGAAGAAAATACATCAATTATTAAATCAAGTTATCAATAGGGAGGATTAAATAATTGAGACCAACTAAATTAATACTTAATAATTTTGGACCTTTCATACATGAAGTTATTGATTTTGAACAAATAAATAATGAACAGTTATTTTTAATTAGTGGAAAAACTGGTTCGGGAAAAACTATGTTATTTGATGGCATTGTTTATGCTCTATTTGGTAAGGCTTCTACAGAAGGTAGAAATGAGGGAGAATTACGAAGTCATTTTGCTGATGGTAAATCTCCGATGAGTGTAGAATATGAATTTAAAATTAAAGATAAAAAATTTAAAATATCTAGACAGGCTGGATTTATTAAAGAGGGGAATATTTCTTTAACACCTGGTAAACTTGATGTTTTTGAATTTGATGAAGAAAGTCAGCTTTACGAACTACGAGAGAGTAAAATCAGCTCTGGTAATGGTTTTATCAAAGATTTGTTAGGTATCAACGCTGAACAATTCAGACAATTATTCATATTACCTCAAGGAGAATTTAAGAAATTTTTAGTATCTAATAGTTCCGATAAGCAAAGTATTTTAAGAACATTATTCAATAGTATCCGTTTTGAAGAGATGCAAAATTTATTGTTAAATCAAGTTAAAGACGAGAAGAAGCAAATAGAATCACGTTATAGTCAGATTCAAATACTTTGGGAAGATATTGAAACATTTGAGAATGATGAATTAATTCAATTTAAATCTTTGAATAGTATGCAAACCAAAGACATTATTAATGCAATACCTCAGTTCGAACAAGTAGGTCAACACTTAAATGAAAAATATGAACAATTAAAATCTGAACATCATGATGCGCTTGAAGCTATTAAAAGAAAAATTGAAGAAAACAATAAATTAATAGAATCACTTAAAGAACTTGATCGAAATAAAAATAAGAAAGTTCAACTAGAAAAAAACAAAGTTAGTATTGAAAAATTAAAAGCTGAATTACGTAAAATTATGGAAATTAAACCTTTGAGTCAATTGTATAATCAAAGAAACGCAAAAGAACAAAAATATGAAAATACTAAGGTTAAGCTAAATTCTATTATTGAAGAGTTACATGAACTTAATGATAAATTAGAGAAATTTAAGAAAGAAAAAGAAATTTTAAATGAACAATCAGAAGATATTAACATTAAGTCTGTATATATTGATAAAACTAAACAGTTTTATACAAACATAAATAAGTATCGTGAAGCTTTTAACGAAATTAAACAAAATGAAACATACTTAAAAGAGAATAATCAAAAGCAAGAAGAAAATAAGAATTTAATTGATAAATTAAATAATGATATAGCTAAAATAAATGTAAATAACGAGAATGTTGACGAAATAACCCAGGAGATATTTCAATTAAAAAACACTTTTGATAAAAAAGTGACTTTGAGAGAAAACAAGAAAAAATACCAATCTTTATGTCAAAAATACAACAAAACAGAGAAAAGTATTAAAAAGACTAAAGAACAAATTTCAGATTTAAAACTTCAATTAGAAAATATAGACAAGTCAAATATTGATTTAAATGATAAACAAACATTTATTCAAGAAATTCAAAATGCACTTCATGTTGGAGATACATGTCCTATATGTGGTAATGAAATTGAGTCTTTCAATGAACATATTAATTTTGATGAAATTGCTAAGAATCAAAATTTAATAAAAGAAGTAAATAATCAGTTAAATAAAAAAATAAATGAGTTAACTAAACTTGAAACCAGTTCTGATTATATTAGTAATCAAATGAGTGAGTTAGAAATAAATGATGATGAAATTAGTGATATCGACGAAATAGAACAACAATTAAGAACTAAAAATAAGGAAAAAGAAAAACTACAAATTCAAATTAAGCAACGTGAAAAATTTAAAAGTGCACTAGATAAGCTTAAAGATATTAATCATAGCTTACAAATTAAGCATGAAAAACTTTTATCATTGAAGCATCAATTTGAAACACTAATAAAAGAATTTAAAAGCTACACTAATTATGATGAAACTAATAAATTTGAACAGTGCTTTAAGCAATATGAACAAATAGTAACTGATTATGTATCTAAGAACGAAGTATTAGAGAAAGAAATAAATCAAACAAAACAACAAATTGAAATCGAAACAAATAATCTAAACAATAATCAATTAGTTATTAAAGAACTTGAACAAGAAATTAGTGGTCATAGCGATGAAATTAATCAAGAAATGAAGCGAATTGGACTAAATTCATACAAAGATGTTGAAATTTTATTATCTAAGTTAGACAACAAAGAGCAAATTGAAATGAAAATTCAGCAATATGAGCATGATCATCAAAAACTTACTTTAGAGATTGAACGACTATCTCAACTTACAAAAGACAATAAACCTGAATCGGTTGAAAAATTGGAAGCTACAAAAACTGAAATTGAATCCAACTATAATAAGTACGTTGAAGCGAGTGCTACAATTCAATATCAAGTACAGAAAAATAAAGACAAATTTAATAGTATAATGGATTATATAAATTATTTAGAGAAAGAATTAAAAGAACAACAAGAAATCTTTGAATTATCAGAGGTACTATCAGGAAAAAATAATAAAAAATTGACGCTTGAAAACTATGTGCTTGTTTATTACTTAGAACGAATCATCCATCAAGCAAATATTCGTTTAGAACGTATGAGTGGGGAAAGATATCAGCTAAAAAGAAGAGAATCTATATCTCATGGTTATAGTGGTTTAGAAATTGAAGTGTTTGATTTTCATTCAAATAAATCTAGACATATTAGTTCATTATCAGGTGGTGAAACGTTCCAAGCATCTCTAGCTTTAGCACTAGGATTGAGTGAAGTGGTTCAACAAGAATCTGGTGGTATTACCCTTGAGTCGATGTTTATAGATGAAGGCTTTGGTACGTTAGATCAAGAAACATTAGAAACTGCTCTAGATACTTTGGTTAAATTAAAAACTTCAGGCAGGATGGTTGGTATCATATCTCACGTTAGTGAACTTAAACAACGCATTCCATTAATACTTGAGGTAACATCGAATCAATATCAAAGTCAAACTCGATTTAAGTGGAACTAAAAAAAGACCATATGGCAAAATTAATACAATATTGCCATACGGTCTTAAATTATGATTATTTAGCTCTTAACAAATCGCGGATTTCTGTTAATAAAACAGTATTTTCTTCGATTTCTTCTTCAGGCTCATCTTTCTTCACTAAAGTATTTGCGATTTTAACAAATATAAATAGTGCGATTGCTACAATTATAAAATCAATAATTGATTGGATAAATAGGCCATATTTAATTCCCCAGAATTCCCAATCTTTAGCAAAATCGACAGAACCGAAAATTTTACCAATTAATGGCATGATAATGTATGTAACTAATGATGTAACAATTTTATTGAATGCTGCACCCATAACTACAGCGATTGCTAAATCTAGCACGTTACCTTTAAGAGCAAACTCTTTAAATTCTTTAAACATAATTCAATACCCCTCACTTAAGAATAAAATATATTATACAACATATAAATATTTTAGTAAATGTTTAATTTAAAAGAAATTTGATATTGTATAAAGGCTTTGTTATCCTTTAATATATCGTCTTAAATTACTTCAATAGTTATTTCAAACTAATTTTTAAATTTAATATGGGAAAGGAGTAAGTAAATTATGAATTCTTCTTCTGAAGAAACAAAACAAAACAAGAAGTTTTCATCGGTTTTTATTTACAGTGCTATCGTAGTAGCCATTGTTGTATTAATCGGTGCATTTTTACCTGAGCAATTTGGTAAAATTACAGGCGACATCAGTAGTTGGATTACTGAAAAGCTTGGCTGGTATTACTTGATTTTGACTACTGTAATAGTGTTCTTTTGTATCTTTTTAATTTTTAGTCCAATCGGTAAACTTAAACTAGGTAAACCTAATGATAAACCTGAATTTAATACTGTTTCATGGTTTGCGATGTTATTTAGTGCCGGTATGGGAATAGGTTTAGTGTTCTACGGTGCAGCTGAACCTATGGCACATTTTGCCTCACCACCTAATGCTGATCCTAAAACTACTGAAGCATATACAGAAGCATTACGTTCTACATTTTTCCACTGGGGATTCCATGCTTGGGCTGTATATGGTGTAGTTGCATTAGCTTTAGCTTACGCTCAATTTAGAAAAAATGAACCAGGTTTAATTTCACGTACACTACGCCCTATTTTAGGTGACAAAGTGGAAGGACCTATAGGAACAATTATTGACGTTCTTTCAGTATTTGCGACTGTTGTAGGTGTAGCCGTTTCACTTGGTATGGGTGCGTTACAAATTAATGGTGGACTTCATTACTTATTTGGTGTTCCAAATAATGTATGGGTTCAATCTATTATAATTGGCGTAGTTACAATATTATTTATTGCTAGTGCATGGTCTGGTTTAAGTAAAGGCATTCAATATTTAAGTAACTTAAATATTGGTTTAGGTACTGTTTTAATGATTATTGCTTTAATTATTGGACCTACTGTACTTATTTTAAATATGTTTACTAGTTCAACTGGTAGCTTATTAAATACATTCTTATTCAACAGTTTTGACACTGCAGCTTTAAATGGTCAAAAACGTGAATGGATGTCTTCATGGACCCTTTATTATTGGGGTTGGTGGTTAAGTTGGAGTCCATTCGTAGGTGTATTTATTGCACGTGTGTCTAAAGGACGTTCAATTCGTGAATTTATCTCAGGTGTTTTACTAGTACCAGCAATCGTAAGTTTCTTATGGTTCAGTGTATTTGGTGTGTTAGGTATCGAAACAGGTAAAAAACACCCTGAATTATTTAAAATGACACCTGAAACTCAGTTGTTCGGTGTATTCCACCACGTTCCATTAGGAATGGCATTATCACTTATAGCATTAGTACTAATTGCTTCATTCTTTATCACATCTGCCGATTCAGCTACATTTGTGTTGGGTATGCAAACAACATTTGGTTCTCTTGAACCTTCTAGAGCTGTAAAAGTAACATGGGGTGTTTCTCAATCATTAATCGCATTCATCTTATTACTAGCAGGTGGCGGAAACGGTGCTGACGCATTAAATGCTATTCAAAGTGCGGCAATTATAAGTGCGTTCCCATTCTCCTTTGTAGTTATAATGATGATGATTAGTTTCTATAAAGATGCAAACCAAGAACGTAAATTCTTGGGATTAACACTTCAACCAAACAAACATAGACTTCAAGATTATGTTAAATATCAACAACAAGATTATGAATCTGATATTTTAGAAAAGCGTGAATCAAGAAGAAACGCTGAAAAATAATATGAAGTCATCATAATAACATTATTGCCCTTAAGTGCTTTTATAAGTACTTAAGGGTTTTTTATGAATTTTAAAGAGACCATATTATATATTAATGAAAATCATTCTCAATTAATAATATTTACTTATAGTGGTAAGTGCATATGATAAGAATAACTTATATATACTGATTATAAATGCGAAAGCTAAATCACGTGAAATGTAGGTATATACAGTTGTTTTGAAAAACATATAATTATACAATTTATTTAAAGGCATATAAATATGAATTTTAATATTCAAGGGGGATATATAAATGACTTCTAACATTAAGCAACAAGCTAAAAAGACATTTGAAGCAAATGGCCAGTCATATACGTACTATGATTTAAAAAGTTTAGAAGAACAAGGTTTAACAAAAATAAGTAAATTACCTTACTCAATTCGTGTTTTATTAGAATCAGTATTAAGACAAGAAGATGAATTTGTCATTACTGATGAACATATTAAAGCGTTGGGTAACTTTGGCAATGAAGGAAATGAAGGTGAAGTACCTTTCAAACCATCTCGTGTTATTCTGCAAGACTTCACAGGTGTTCCTGCAGTTGTTGATTTAGCATCATTACGTAAAGCAATGAACGATGTTGGTGGGGATATTAATAAAATCAACCCAGAAGTGCCAGTTGACTTAGTCATTGACCACTCTGTTCAAGTTGATAGCTATGCTAATCCAGATGCATTAGAAAGAAATATGAAATTAGAATTCGAACGTAATTATGAGCGTTATCAATTTTTAAATTGGGCGACTAAAGCATTTGATAACTATAATGCTGTTCCCCCTGCAACTGGTATTGTTCACCAAGTAAACTTAGAATATCTTGCAAATGTTGTACACGTTCGCGATGTTGATGGAGAACAGACGGCATTTCCTGACACACTTGTAGGAACTGACTCTCATACTACAATGATCAATGGTATTGGTGTACTAGGTTGGGGTGTTGGTGGTATTGAAGCTGAAGCGGGTATGCTAGGACAACCTTCTTACTTCCCAATCCCTGAAGTAATTGGTGTTCGATTAACTAATTCATTACCACAAGGTTCAACAGCTACTGATTTAGCATTACGTGTGACTCAAGAACTACGTAAAAAAGGTGTAGTTGGCAAATTTGTTGAATTCTTCGGTCCTGGTGTAACTGACTTACCATTAGCAGATCGTGCAACAATCGCTAACATGGCGCCCGAATATGGTGCAACTTGTGGTTTCTTCCCAGTTGATGAAGAATCTCTTAAATATATGAGATTAACTGGACGTAAAGAAGAGCATGTTGAATTAGTTAAAGCTTATTTAGAACAAAATAATATGTTCTTCACTGTAGATAAAGAAGACCCTGAATATACGGATGTCATCGACTTAGATTTATCTACTGTTGAAGCTTCATTATCAGGTCCAAAACGTCCACAAGATTTAATTTTCTTAAGTGATATGAAGAAAGAATTTGAAAAATCTGTTACAGCACCTGCTGGTAACCAAGGACATGGACTAGATAAAAGTGAATTTGATAAAAAAGCAAATATTAATTTTGCTGATGGTTCAACTGCAACAATGAAAACAGGTGATATTGCTATCGCAGCAATCACATCATGTACAAATACATCTAACCCATATGTTATGTTAGGTGCAGGATTAGTTGCTAAAAAAGCCGTTGAAAAAGGTCTTAAAGTTCCTGAATTTGTTAAAACTTCATTAGCACCAGGTTCAAAAGTTGTAACTGGATACTTAAGAGATTCAGGTCTTCAAGAATATTTAGATGACTTAGGATTTAACTTAGTTGGTTACGGCTGTACAACATGTATTGGTAACTCTGGTCCATTATTACCTGAAATCGAAAAAGCAGTGGCTGAAAAAGATTTACTAGTTACATCAGTATTATCTGGTAACCGTAACTTTGAAGGTCGTATCCATCCATTAGTTAAAGCAAACTATTTAGCCTCTCCTCAATTAGTAGTAGCTTATGCATTAGCTGGTACAGTTGATATTGATTTACAAAATGAGCCAATTGGAAAAGGTAAAGACGGTCAAAATGTTTACTTAAACGATATCTGGCCAACAATTCAAGAGGTTGCAGATACTGTAGATAGTGTTGTAACACCTGAACTATTCCTAGAAGAATATAAAAACGTGTATAATAACAATGAAATGTGGAATGAAATAGATGTAACAGATGCACCATTATATGACTTTGATCCTAATTCAACATATATCCAAAATCCATCATTCTTCCAAGGTTTATCAAAAGAGCCTGGTACAATTGAACCACTTAAAGATTTAAGAGTTATGGGTAAATTTGGCGATTCTGTTACGACTGACCATATTTCTCCAGCCGGTGCAATCGGTAAAGACACACCAGCTGGTAAATATTTATTAGATCATGATGTATCTATTAGAAACTTTAACTCTTACGGTTCTCGACGTGGTAACCATGAAGTAATGGTAAGAGGTACATTTGCTAATATTCGTATTAAAAACCAATTAGCGCCAGGTACTGAAGGTGGATTCACTACTTACTGGCCTACAGATGAAGTAATGCCTATATATGATGCAGCGATGAAATATAAAGAAGACGGTACTGGTTTAGCTGTTTTAGCAGGAAACGACTACGGTATGGGTTCTTCTCGTGACTGGGCTGCAAAAGGTACAAACTTATTAGGTGTGAAAACTGTTATCGCTCAAAGCTATGAACGTATTCACCGTTCTAACTTAGTTATGATGGGTGTTTTACCATTACAATTTAAAGATGGTGAATCAGCAGAATCATTAGGATTAGATGGAAAAGAAGCTATCTCTGTTGATATTGACGAAACAGTAAGTCCACGTGATACTGTGAAAGTACATGCTAAAAAAGAAAATGGTGAAGTCGTTGATTTTGAAGCAATTGTACGATTTGATTCACTAGTTGAATTAGATTACTATCGTCATGGTGGTATTTTACAAATGGTTCTAAGAAATAAATTAGCGCAATAATATATGAACTTTAAAGCCATGCTGACTTTATGTTGGCATGGCTTTTTTATGTTAATATGAAATATGAATGATTTTGGAAAAGAGGTACTTAAGAATGATATACAGTATGACTGAAATTGAAGCTAGATATCAAGAAACAGATAAAATGGGTGTGATTTATCATGGTAATTATGCAACATGGTTTGAGGTTGCACGAACAGATTATATCCGAAAGTTGGGTTTTAGTTATGCAGATATGGAAAAAGAGGGCGTCATTTCTCCAGTTGTAGACCTTCAAATAAAATATAGAAAATCAATTTTTTATCCTGAAAAAGTGACAATCAAAACATGGGTTGAGCAATATTCAAGACTTAAATCAGTTTATTGTTATGAAGTATATAATGAGAATGGAGAACTTGCCACAACTGGTTCAACTCAATTAATTTGTATGAAATCAAGTAATTTTCAACCAATTAGATTAGACCGTTACTTCCCAGAATGGCATAAGGTTTATAGTCATGTAGATAAATTAAATCAAGATGGAAAAGATTTTGAAGTGACACAATCAAGCGACCTTGAAATATAGATGATATACAAGACTTAGGGAGAGGAATGTATTCACTTAACCCCAGCTTGCTTTGCTTGAAGAATTTCAGAACGAAATTCTCTATGCGGGGGCCGACTATCATTTACCTTACCTTTAAAATTTTTATTGTAATTTCATGCGTTTAGATTTATCACTAATATGTATTAAAAAAACTGAGAAATGCTACATGGGAGCGTCTTCTCAGTTATTTTATCTTAATATATTTATGTTTAGTTAAATTCAACGGTTTTTATGACTTACTTCAATTTAGAATAGGCAATTTCATCATCATGATCTACTTTTTCAACGAGGACTTCATTGTCCTCAAAATACCATAGATCTTCTTCTGAAACGACTAATATCAAATCATTATAATTTTCTTCGTAACCAATTTCTACATCTTCTCTTGGTTCAACGCGAAAGGCAGGACTGAAACCTTGTTTAAGTTGAAATTCACCACCATAGCGAACGTAAAACTGTAAAACTTTGTTATTTTCAGGTAAGTCTAGTTCATCTTTAAACCATTCTACAGCTTGATCTGTTAGTTTAATTTTCATTACATTATCCTCCTACCTTATTTATCTATTACTTGGATTTTATTTTTTAAATGGAACTCTTAGAATTATAACATATTCATATTTTGAGATAATCCATAAGGTTTCAATGAAGATATAAAAAAGCATTAAGCGAATTGATACGCTTAATGCATTATTATCGGTATTAGATTTACATCCATTTTATTTTTGGTTCTTCGCCTTTAAAAATTCTTACAATATTGGTGCGATGTCTTACTATTAAAATTATGGAAACGAGTAAGCTCATCCCAAATAATATGTAATCTTGTATGATGAGAGAGCCAATAACGCAACAAATTGCTGCAATAATACTTGAGAGTGAAACATATTTAAATATATATAATACTCCAAAGAATATAATTGCCAATATAAGTAGTAAGATAGGATTTACGCCTAAGACAACACCAGCACTTGTAGCTACAGCTTTTCCACCCTTAAATCTAAGATATATTGGATATACATGGCCAAGTATTGCGAATAAACCTACAATTAACCCATGTGTGAAGAACGTGCTAAGCGGTCCATCTGTATGCACTGGAAACCAAATAGGAAAGAACACAGTAATAAATCCTTTAAATATATCTAAAAAGGTTACAATAAATCCTGCTGGTTTACCTAGAACTCGGAAACTATTAGTTGCGCCAGTATTACCACTGCCATATTGTCTAATATCTTTTTTGAAAAACAGCTTTCCTATAACATATCCATTAGGAATAGCACCGATGAGATAGCTTAATATGAGCATGACTACTATCATCATATAACTTTACACATCCTTTAATAACGTAGCTATATTTTACCATAATCTAATAGATAACAACGACCAATTTTAAAAATTTGTTCTTAACAGGAACTTTAAATAGATTAGTTTTAACTCACGCTTGCAATTTAGACCGATTTATATAAGAATAACTATTGTATAGTTTTTAAAACGAACGTACGTTTGTAGGAGGCGAACGCATTGGCAACAAAAAATTCAAATCATTACTCAGATGATTCTATTCAAGTATTAGAGGGATTGGAAGCTGTAAGAAAGCGTCCAGGTATGTATATAGGATCTACTGATAAACGAGGACTACATCATTTAGTGTATGAAGTAGTAGATAACTCCGTAGATGAAGTTTTAAACGGATATGGTAACGAAATAAATGTAACAATAAACCAAGATAATAGTATTTCTATTGAAGATAATGGTCGTGGTATGCCTTCAGGAATGCATGCATCAGGTAAACCTACTGTTGAAGTTATTTTCACTGTATTGCACGCCGGTGGTAAATTCGGCCAAGGCGGATATAAAACATCAGGTGGATTGCATGGGGTTGGTGCATCTGTAGTTAACGCATTAAGCGAATGGTTAGAAGTAGAAATACATAGAGACGGGAATATTTACAAGCAAAGCTTTAAAAATGGTGGAGTGCCAGCATCTGGATTAGTTAAATCAGGTAAAACAAAAAAAACGGGAACTAAAGTTACATTTAAACCAGATCCCGAAATATTTAAAGCTACAACTACATTTAATTTTGAAACCTTAAGTGAGAGGTTACAAGAATCTGCCTTCCTATTAAAGAATCTTAAAATAACATTGAAAGATTTACGTAGTGGCAAAGAACGTGAAGATGTTTATCATTATGAAGAGGGGATTAAAGAGTTTGTCAGTTATGTAAATGAAGGCAAAGAGGTTCTTCACGATGTAACTATGTTTACAGGTGCTTCAAATGGTATAGAAGTAGATGTCGCTTTTCAATATAATGATCAATATTCAGAGAGTATATTAAGCTTCGTAAATAACGTGCGTACCAAAGATGGCGGAACACATGAAGTAGGATTTAAAACTGCAATGACACGTGTGTTCAACGATTACGCAAGAAGAATCAATGAATTAAAAGAAAAAGACAAGAATTTAGACGGTAATGATATTCGTGAAGGTTTAACTGCAGTTATATCAGTTCGCATACCTGAAGAATTGTTACAATTTGAAGGGCAAACTAAATCTAAATTGGGTACTTCAGAAGCTCGTAGTGCTGTTGATTCAGTAGTTTCTGATAAATTGCCATATTATTTAGAAGAAAAAGGTCAACTTTCTAAATCTCTAGTGAAGAAAGCAATTAAAGCACAACAAGCTAGGGAAGCTGCGCGTAAAGCACGTGAAGATGCACGTTCAGGTAAGAAGAATAAACGTAAAGACACTTTATTATCAGGAAAGTTAACACCTGCTCAAAGTAAAAATACTGAGAAAAATGAATTATATTTAGTCGAAGGTGACTCAGCAGGTGGTTCAGCTAAACTTGGAAGAGATAGAAAATTCCAAGCGATTTTACCTTTAAGAGGTAAAGTTATTAATACTGAAAAAGCAAGACTTGAAGATATTTTTAAAAATGAAGAAATTAATACTATCATTCATACAATTGGTGCTGGTGTTGGAAACGACTTTAAAATAGAAGACAGTAATTATAATAGAATTATTATCATGACTGATGCCGACACAGATGGTGCACATATTCAAGTATTATTATTAACCTTCTTCTTTAAGTACATGAAACCGCTTGTACAAGCTGGAAGAGTATTTATCGCATTGCCGCCACTATATAAACTGGAAAAAGGAAAAGGTAAATCTAAGCAAGTTGAATACGCATGGACTGATGATGAACTTGAAAAACTTCAGAAGAAATTAGGAAAAGGATTTATGTTGCAACGTTATAAAGGTCTAGGTGAAATGAACCCTGAACAGTTATGGGAAACAACTATGAATCCTGAAACTAGAACATTAATTCGTGTTCAAATTGAAGATGAAATGCGTTCGTCTAAACGAGTTACAACTTTAATGGGTGATAAAGTTGCGCCACGTCGTGAATGGATTGAAAGTCACGTTGAATTTGGCATGCAAGAAGATCAAAGTATATTAGATAATACTGAAGTACAAGTACTAGAAACTGAAGAATATACTGAGGAGGAAACAAATTGAGTGAGATAATTCAAGATTTATCACTTGAAGATGTGATAGGTGATCGTTTTGGAAGATATAGTAAATATATTATTCAAGAACGTGCATTACCGGATGTTCGTGATGGCTTGAAGCCAGTACAACGAAGAATTCTTTTCGCAATGCATAGTAGTGGGAATACGTATGATAAGAATTTCCGTAAGAGTGCGAAGACAGTCGGAGACGTTATTGGTCAGTATCATCCTCATGGCGACTTATCAGTATATGATGCAATGGTGCGCTTAAGTCAAGATTGGAAATTACGTCATGTTTTAATTGAAATGCATGGTAATAACGGTAGTATCGATAATGATCCTCCTGCAGCAATGCGTTATACTGAAGCGAAGTTAAGCCAATTATCGGAAGAACTTGTCAGAGATATTAATAAGGAAACTGTTGCATTTGTTCCAAACTATGATGATACAGCTTTAGAACCAATGGTTTTACCAGCAAGGTTTCCTAATTTATTAGTTAATGGTTCAACAGGGATTTCTTCAGGTTATGCGACTGACATCCCACCGCATAATTTAGCAGAGGTAATTCAATCAACATTGAAATACATCGATAATCCTGATATTACTGTTACTCAACTAATGAAATATATAAAAGGTCCAGATTTCCCTACTGGCGGTATTATTCAAGGTGTGGATGGCATTAAGAAAGCTTATGAGACTGGTAAAGGTAAAATTGTTGTACGTTCTAAAGTGGATGAAGAAACCCTTCGTAATGGTCGTCAACAACTTATCGTTACTGAGATTCCTTACGAAGTGAATAAAAGTTCACTAGTCAAAAGAATCGATGAGTTAAGAGCAGATAAAAAAGTAGATGGTATTATCGAAGTCCGTGATGAAACTGATCGCACTGGATTACGAATAGCGATCGAACTGAAAAAGGATGTAAATGCAGAAGCTATAAAAAACTATTTATTCAAAAACTCTGATTTACAAATTACTTATAACTTTAATATGGTTGCAATTAGTGACGGTCGTCCAAAACTAATGGGTATTCGCCAAATTATTGATAGTTACTTAAATCATCAAATTGAAGTTGTGGCAAATCGTACGAAATATGATTTAGATCACGCCGAAAAACGCATGCATATTGTGGAAGGTTTAATGAAAGCACTATCAATATTGGATGAGGTTATCACGTTAATTCGTAACTCTAAAAATAAAAAAGATGCTAAAGACAATTTAGTTGCTGAATTTGAATTTACGGAAGCTCAAGCAGAGGCTATTGTCATGCTTCAACTTTATCGTTTAACTAATACAGATATCGTTGCATTGGAAAATGAACATAATGAGTTAGCTAAATTGATTAAAGAATATCGTCATATACTTGATAATCATGATGCATTGTTACAAGTAATTAAAAGTGAATTGACTGATATTAGAAAACGATTTAAATCTGAGCGTTTATCATCAATTGAAGCGGAAATCGCAGAAATTAAAATTGATAAAGAAGTTATGGTTCCAAGTGAAGATGTTGTTTTAAGTATTACACGTCAAGGATATATTAAACGGACATCTACACGTAGTTTCAATGCCAGTGGTGTCACTGAAATAGGGCTTAAAGATGGAGACAGTTTACTCAAATATCAAACAGTTAACACGCAAGATACGGTACTTGTTTTTACAAACAAAGGAAGGTATATATTCATTCCGGTTCATAAATTAGCAGATATCAGATGGAAAGAACTTGGACAGCATGTATCTCAAATTGTTCCCTTAGATGATTATGAAACTGTAGTTGATGTTTACAATGAACAAAGTTTTAAAGATGACGCATTTTATGTACTAGCGACTCGAAATGGAATGATTAAAAAAAGTAACGTTAGCTTATTTAAAACGACTCGTTACAATAAACCATTAGTTGCTATGAAAGTTAAAGATAATGATGAATTAATAAACGTCATTCGATTAAATGAAGATCAACTCATCAATGTATTAACACATAAAGGTATGTCATTAACGTATTCAAGTGAAGAACTATCTGATACGGGATTACGAGCAGCTGGGGTGAAATCTATCAACTTAAAAGATGAAGATTTTGTCGTTATGACGGATGTTGTAGATAATGACAGCTCAATTATAATGGCTACTCAAAGAGGTGCTGTAAAACGAATTAGCTATAAGATTTTACAACAAGCTAAAAGAGCACAAAGAGGTATTACATTACTTAAAGAGTTGAAGAAAAATCCACATCGTGTTGTTGCAGGTTATGTTGTTAAAGATGAAAGTATGTATACTTTATATTCTGAAAGTCACTCTGAAGAAGGACAAATCACTGATATTCATTTATCTGAACAATACACAAATGGGTCATTTGTTGTTGATGTTAAAGAGTTTGGAGACGTCTTAAATATGACAATCGACTAATGGATTATAAAAATTATATTTTCAATTTTAAAAGAAAATGATAAAATTGAACTTGTTATTTTAACCAATTTTAATCTCTCAAGAGATTTATATTGATATTGTATAACACTCAAACGTAATATGTACTAGTATTATTTTATTGGGTTTATTCAATACAGTATAAATCTCTTGTAGTATATCTTTGGATATTAATTTATTGTAGATGAGAGGGATT
Source organism: Staphylococcus sp. HMSC62B09 (assembly GCF_001839115.1). Classification (NCBI taxonomy): domain Bacteria; kingdom Bacillati; phylum Bacillota; class Bacilli; order Caryophanales; family Staphylococcaceae; genus Staphylococcus; species Staphylococcus sp. HMSC62B09. The sequence continues at coordinate 77,203 of NZ_KV840151.1, read as the reverse complement.
TAATGAGTGATTTTGATAATTTAATACCTGGATGGTTTAAAACAATTGTTCAGGTAGGTAATGATTTAATTTGGTCTCAATATTTAATTGGATTGCTATTAACTGTAGGGTTCTTCTTTACTATTAGTTCTAAATTCGTGCAATTACGTATGTTGCCGGAAATGTTTAGAGCTTTAACTGAAAAACCTGAAACATTGAATAGTGGTGAAAAAGGTATATCGCCATTCCAAGCATTTGCAATTAGTGCTGGTTCACGTGTAGGTACTGGTAATATTGCAGGTGTAGCTACGGCAATTGTACTAGGTGGTCCTGGTGCAGTATTTTGGATGTGGGTAATTGCTTTTATCGGTGCTGCAAGTGCATTTATGGAGGCAACTTTAGCTCAAATTTATAAAGTTCATGACAAAGAAGGTGGATTCCGAGGGGGTCCCGCATATTACATAACTAAAGGTTTGAACCAAAAATGGTTAGGTATCTTATTCTCAATATTAATTACAATAACATTTGCGTTTGTATTTAATACTGTTCAATCTAATACGATTGCTGAATCATTAAATACTCAGTACAACGTAAGTCCAGTTGTAACAGGAATTATTTTAGCTGTTATTACTGCAGCAATTATCTTTGGTGGTGTCCGCAGTATCGCGACATTATCTTCATTGATTGTTCCAACCATGGCTATTATTTATATCGGTATGGTTTTAGTTATCTTATTATTAAATATCGATCAAATTGTTCCGATGATTGGCACAATCATTAAGAGTGCATTTGGTTTCGAGCAAGTTACAGGAGGCGCTGTAGGTGCAGCGATACTTCAAGGTATTAAACGTGGTCTATTCTCTAACGAGGCTGGTATGGGTTCTGCGCCGAACGCAGCAGCAACAGCGTCAGTGCCACATCCAGTTAAACAAGGTTTAATTCAATCACTTGGTGTATTTTTCGATACAATGTTAGTTTGTACAGCCACAGCGATTATGATTCTTTTATATTCAGGATTAAAATTTGGAGAAAATGCACCTCAAGGTGTTCAAGTTACACAATCAGCATTAAATGAACATTTAGGTTCAGCTGGAGGTATCTTCTTAACAATCGCAATTACGCTATTTGCATTTTCTTCTGTTGTTGGTAACTATTATTATGGTCAATCAAACATAGAGTTCTTATCTAAAAACAAAGTAGTTATGTTTATTTTTAGATGCTTAGTTGTCTTATTAGTATTTGTTGGATCAGTAGTAAAAACTGAAACTGTATGGAGTACTGCCGATTTATTCATGGGATTAATGGCAATTGTTAACTTGATTTCTATAATTGGTCTTTCAAATATAGCGATAGCTGTAATGAAAGATTACCAAAAACAACGTAAAGCTGGTATGAAACCTGTGTTTAAACCAGAGAATCTTGAAATTAACTTATTTGGTATTGAAACTTGGGGTAGAGAAAATCAACTACCTAAAAAATAATCACTTAAGTGATTGATTAAAATAGAATTTATTCATACTCCTTTCAATGTGTTGAAACTTTCATTCAAAACTTTGAAAGGAGTTTTTACATTAAGTTAGAAATCTTTTCATTTTTAATAAATAGATTTATAATTTATATATTACAGAGAAAGGTGATTATGATGAGTGAGTATACCATTTCTAAAGCTTTAAATAATAACGTCATCATATGCACTTATAATAATCAAGAGGTCATTCTCGTTGGAAAAGGTATTGGCTTTAATAAAAAGGCTAGAATGACCTTAGATGAAAGTGCTTCAATAGAAAAGGTTTATAAATTAGAGCAAAAACAACAGCAAGAATATTACAAATCTTTAGTTGAAATTGCCGATGAAGATGTTCTACAAGCGATTATTGAAGCAGTCAATTTTATTACAAGTACAACTCATACTACAGATGATAAAAACCTTGTTGTTGCATTGACTGATCATATTATATTTGCATATAAAAGATTAAAACAAAATCAAATTATTAGTAATCCATTTGTTATCGAAACCAAACATTTATATAGTGGTGCGTATGCTATTGCAAGTCAAGTTATTGATAAATTGAATCAACGACTAGATGTTAAGTTCCCAGCTGATGAAATTGGATTTATTGCATTACACATTGCTTCAAACACAGAGGATTTAACGATACATGAGATGTCTTTGATTAATAAATTGATTAGTAAAAGTATACTTATTATTGAAAATGATTTAAATCATGAAATCGATAATCATACGGTTCAATATCAACGTTTTATAAGACATATTCAATTTTTAATTCGACGACTTAATAAAAAAGAATACATATATGCTCAAGATTTTTTTATAGATATGGTTAAAAATCATTATCCAAATGCATATAATACTGCTTTTAAAATCTCAAAAATGATTCAAAAGCACTTGAATATTCCTATCGATGATTCCGAAATTGTGTATCTTGCATTACATATTTATCATTTTGAAACTCAAATAAGTTCATCGCATAACTAAGGAACACTTAGTTATTTTTTGTGTTATGATGTAAAATAGCTTTAGTTTTAATAGTTAGTTAAGGTATGGTGAAAAACATGGCAATTGAAAATAAGCAAGTTGAAGAAAAAAGCGCAAAAAAATTTAGTTTTACAGAAACGCGTTTTATGAAATTCTTAGGCGGTAAAGATTTATTATTTGCTTTGCTTTCATTAGTGCTCATAGGTATTGTAATATTTATATTTGATAAAGTTTCTTATGTTTTTGAACCATTTATCATCATATTTAATACAATTGTAGCACCAATTATTATATCGCTTATTTTATTCTATCTTATTAATCCAGTGATTAATTTGATGGAGAGATATAATATTCCAAGATTACTAGGAATCATTATTGTATTTTTAGCTATTGTTGGTGGAGCGACATTAATTATTAATTTATTAATTCCGCTTATTGGAGATCAAATCACACGTTTAGCTAACAACTTCCCTAAATATGTAGATAAATTTAATAACGCAATAGATCAAGTCACACATTTTTCTTTCTTATCATCATTTTATACTCAAATACAAGATTGGTTAGACTCAGTTTCCAATAAGATACCTTCTATGGTTTCAAGTTATTTTGATGGATTTGGAACTAAAATTAGAAGTTTTGCAGAAGCTATTGTTAACGTAGGTGTAGTTCTTGTCACAACACCTTTTGTATTATTCTTCATGTTAAAAGATGGTCACAAATTTAAAGAGTATTCAACGAAGATTATGCCACCTAAATTTAGAAAAGATTACCATGATTTAATGGAAAAAATGAGTGTACAAGTTGGATCATATATCCAAGGTCAAATTATTGTTTCATTTTGTATTGGTATCTTACTCTTTATAGGCTATTCAATTATTGGTCTTGATTACGGTCTTGTACTTGCTTGTATAGCTGCTGTTACAAGTGTTGTACCTTATCTAGGACCAACGATTGCTATTTCACCAGCCATCATTATAGCGATTATTACATCGCCATTCATGTTATTGAAATTAATTGTAGTATGGACGCTTGTTCAATTTATTGAAGGACATTTCATTTCACCTAATGTTATGGGAAAAACATTGAAAATTCATCCTTTAACGATTATTTTCATCTTATTGAGTGCTGGTAATTTATTAGGTATTGTTGGTGTTATTTTAGGTATTCCTGGATATGCAATACTTAAAGTATTAGTCTCACACCTATTCTTATTATTTAAACGTCGTTATAACAAGTATTATGGTGATGATTCAGGAGAATATGAAATTAAAAAAGAAGAAACTAAAGAATATACTAAAGCTGAATAAGCTCTAAACGAGTATTAAGTGTAAAAGCCAGTTTATCTAGCTTTCTCAGTTTTAGTTACCTAAGCGGGAATGAGATAATGAATTCATTTTGGATTCTGTATCATTCCCGCCTTTTTTTAGAAAGTATTTAATCTTACACACATTACAATAATGTTAGTATGAGTTATACATATTCATATGTTCATTCAAATGAAGGTATGATATATTTTTAAATAATCGTAGGTGAAGGTAGAGGTATGACATGACTGAAGAACTTAAGAATAGATTATTATCATTACTCAAATTTGTTTTTGCTGCAGTTTTATTTATAGCAGTTGTTGCAACGCTATATCATGAATTAGCACACATTAATTTTAAACAAACACTTGAAGCATTTAGCAAAATTAATCGTTGGTATCTAGTTGGCTTATTCATTTGCGGTGGTTCAGCTATGATTTTACTAAGTTTGTATGATCTTATCTTAGTAAAAGGGTTAAAACTGGATATACCACTTATTAGGGTTTTTAAAATCAGCTATATCATTAATGCACTTAATGCCATTGTTGGCTTTGGTGGATTTATAGGGGCTGGATTTAGAGCATTTATTTATAAAAATTATACAACTGATAGAAAAAAATTAGTTCATGCTATTTCAATCATACTGATTTCTATGTTAACGGGTTTGAGTCTTTTATCAATCCTTGTCGTGTTACATATCTTTGATGCTTCTCATATAATAAATAAAGTAAGTTGGGTTCGATGGATTTTATATGTTGTTGCATTATTTTTACCTTTATTTATTTCCTATACCATGATTAATCCTATTGATCGTAACAATAAATATTTAGGTGTTTATTGCACACTAGTATCAAGTTTTGAGTGGCTGGCAGCTGCCACAGTACTCTATTTATCAACAGTTATTGTAGATATTAACATAGCATTCACTACTGTTATCGGTATATTCATCATTGCTGCTCTTTCTGGATTGGTTAGTTTCATACCAGGTGGCTTCGGTGCTTTCGATTTAGTTGTATTATTAGGTCTTAAGTCTTTAGGCGTTCCTGAAGAAAAAGTACTATTAGCGTTATTATTATATCGTTTCGCTTATTACTTTGTACCAGTTGTTATTGCACTTGTTTTATCTACATTTGAGTTTGGATCATCTGCGCGAAAATACTTCGAAGAATCTAAATATTTTGTACCTGCAAGAGATGTAACATCTTTTTTATTCTCTTATCAAAAAGATATTATTGCTAAGATTCCGTCATTTGCCTTAGCTATGTTAGTACTAATAACAAGTTTTGTTTTCTTTATTAATAACATTACAATTGTTTATGATGGTTTATACGATGATCATCATTTCGCATATTATATTATGTTATCTGTGCATACAAGTGCTTGCTTATTATTACTTATCAATGTTAGAGGTGTATTTAAACAAAGCCGACGTGCTATTTTGTTTGTAATGATTTCACTTGTTTTAATATTTAGTGCAACAGTATATACTTATGCATCTTTAATTCTTTTATCATGGATTTTATTAATATTTGTATTACTTGTTCTCGCTTATCGTCGTTCTAAAGTGATGAAACGACCATTCAGATTAAAACGTTTAATTTTTACAATTATTTTAAGTATGCTGGTATTGTATGTTAATCATTTTATAATTTCAGAAACTTTATATGCACTTGATATTTACCACATTGAAATGGATACTTCTTTATTGAAATATTATTTCTGGTTAACGGTTCTTGTCGTAGTCATACTTGTAGGTATCGTCGCATGGTTATTGGAGTCTAGATACACTAGACCACACCAATTAGAAGATTTATCGAGATGTAAATCAATTATTGAAACGTATGGTGGCAATTATTTAAGTCATTTAATCTATAGTGGAGATAAAGATGTCTTTATGCATGAAGCGCAACAAGCTTTTTTAATGTATCGCTACAAAGGTAACGCTCTTGTTGTGTTAGGAGATCCAATCGGTGATACGAAGGCGTTTCAGTCTTTACTTATTGATTTTTATAACTACGGTGAAAAGTTAGGCTATGATATTATATTCTATCAAGTTTCAGATCGCTTTATGCCGCTATATCATAATTTTGGTAATCAGTTTTTCAAACTTGGTGAAGAGGCAATTATAAATTTAACTCAATTTACGACATCAGGAAAGAAACGTCGTGGTTTCCGAGCAACACTTAATAAATTCGATGATTTAAATATTCAATTTGAAATTTTAGAGCCACCTTTTTCGAAAGATCTCATTTTTCAATTAAAACAAGTTAGTGATCAGTGGCTAGATGGACGTAATGAAATGCATTTTTCAGTAGGTCAATTTACAGAAGAGTATTTACAACAAGCACCTATTGGAATAATGAAGAATGAAGAAGGTAAAGTCATTGCGTTTTGCACTTTAATGCCTACTTATTATAATGAAGCTATTTCAGTAGATTTAATTCGTTGGTTACCTGATTTAGATTTACCTTTAATGGATGGCCTATATCTACATATGTTACTTTGGGGTAAAGATAAAGGCTATAAAGCATTTAACATGGGTATGGCAACTTTATCAAATGTAGGTCAATTAAATTACTCTTACCCTCGAGAGCGTGTAGCTGGGCGTGTATTTGAACACTTCAATGGTCTATATCGCTTTCAAGGACTACGTAAGTATAAAGAAAAATATAGTCCAAATTGGGAACCAAGATTTTTGGTTTATAGAAAAGATAGTTCACTATGGTATAGCATGTTAAAAGTAATGAGAGTTATTCGTCATAAATAATTGTTAAAAAAGGCATCCAACAAGTGAATGGGTGATAATCACCTTGAAGGGTGCCTTTGATTATTTAAAACTTTAATTGGATTTATAGTTTGCTCGGTCTTGTTGTTCTTGAGCATAACGCTCAGGGTTCTTTTTGTAAAAATCTTGATGATATTCTTCTGCTTTGTAAAAAGTTGAAGCGGGTAATATTTTAGTCACTATTGCTTTTTCTGAATGAATTGTTTGCTCGAGTTGGTGAACGTATTGCTCAGCAAGTCTTTTTTGATCCTTATTCGTGTAGAATATAGCTGTTCTATATTGTGAACCTCTATCTTGAAACTGGCCACCATCATCAATGGGATCAATAACCGAGAAAAATACTTCTAATAATTTGTTATAAGAAAACAATGCAACATCATATTCAATTTTTACAGTTTCATAATGTCCTGTGGTCCCACTTTTCACATCTTCATAAGTAGGGTTGTGAGTTGAACCACCCATATAGCCAGATGTTACTGTTTCTATACCATCGAATTGATCGAAAGGTTTGGTCATACACCAGAAACACCCACCAGCAAAATATGCTGTATTAATATTCATTTATGCCATCCTTTCATTGGACCTTAGTACCATTTATTTAAAAATTACTTGATTTTTCAAAGCAACTTCTATAATTTAATTATATATAATTATAGTACATAGATATATAATTTTGAAGATTTTTACTAGACGTAAGGTAGGTAAATATGACAGAAGAGAAGGATAAGACAGTATACAGGCGACAAGCAGACGCACAGACACCTTCTAAACGACGGAATAAGAAAAAACTACGTAAATTACCTTTTATCATTTTGATTATATCGATATTGCTAATCGCAGCTATTATCTATATTGTCCATGGTTATCGTAGTGGTGTTAATTACGCTGAGAAACATGCAAAAGATATCAAAGTACATAAGTTTAATGGACCAGTAAAAAATGACGGTAAGATTTCTGTACTCGTGTTAGGTGCTGACAAAGCTAGCGGTGGTAAGTCGCGTTCAGATTCCATCATGGTAGTTCAATATGATTATATCCATAAAAAAATGAAAATGATGTCAGTGATGCGTGATATTTATGCGGAAATACCTGGATATCAGAATTATAAAATTAATGCAGCCTATTCACTTGGTGGACCTGAACTTCTTAGAAAGACTTTAAATAAGAATTTAGGTATTAATCCTGAATATTATGCAGTCATTGATTTTACGGGTTTTGAAAAAATGATTGATGAATTAGAACCTAATGGCGTTCCTATGGACGTAGAAAAAGATATGTCTGAAAATATTGGAGTATCTCTTAAAAAAGGTCATCATCGTTTAAACGGTAAAGAATTACTTGGATATGCGAGATTTAGACATGACGAGGAAGGAGATTTTGGGCGAGTTAGACGTCAACAACAAGTTATGCAGACGTTGAAAAAAGAGTTAGTTACACCTAGTTCAGTAATAAAATTGCCTAAAGTAGCTGGTATATTAAGGGGTTATATTAATACAAGTATGCCAAATTCAGCTATCTTCCAAACAGGTATTAGTTACGGTTTAAGAGGAGATAAGAACGTAGAATCTCTTACGGTTCCAATTAATAATTCGTACCAGAATATTAATACAAATAACGATGGCAGTGCCTTAGAGATTGATAAGAAGAAAAATAAAAAAGCTGTCAAAGAATTTCTAAATAACTAAAACGTAAAAGAGCGCACTCGATTGGGTGCACTCTTTTTTTACGCCTTTAATAAATACCATAATATTATTATGTAAACTAATCAAAGTTTTATTCTGCGTCTGATTTTCTAACTCCTGCAACGCCATAGTGATTTTTTTGCATTTCTTCAATAATCACATGAATTGCCTCTCTATTAGCTCCAGTAGTTTTTTCAACTGCATTTGTTACTTCTGTTACTAAATTTTTTAATTGTTCATCTGAGCGTCCTTCTAACAATTTAACATTGATGATTGGCATCTTATTTCCTCCTTGAATTAGTAATTTCATCCATAGTATAGCATGTTTTAGGGCAGTACTCCAAAAGAAAATTGAGAACATTAGTTCTTATTTTTTATTGAAATAGAACAAGTGTTCGTATATAATAAAAATGACTAAGGGAGGTATCTTGGCATGTATGATTATAATTTATTGGAAGAAAGAGACATATTATGTATCGATCAAAAGAGTTTTTTTGCTAGTGTGTCATGTATCCAAAAGGGATTGGATCCTCTAGAAACAAAGTTAGCAGTAGTTGCAGACACTAAAAGACAAGGATCGGTTGTTTTAGCAGCCACACCTAAATTAAAAGAAATCGGTATCAAAACAGGGTCAAGACTATTCGAGATTCCGCATCGTAATGATATTTATATTATCAATCCTAGCATGAGAAAATATTTAGAAGTTTCAATAGCAATTTCTAAAATTGCGCTTAAATATGTACCGGGAGAAGATTTACATCAATATAGTATAGATGAATTCTTTTTAGATGTGACTGATAGCTATCATCGATTTAACTCTACTGTACAATCATTTGCAGAAAGATTACAAAAGGAAATAGAAGATAAAACAGGGATATATTGCACTATTGGTATAGGATCAAACATGTTATTAAGTAAGGTCGCAATGGATATTGAAGCAAAACATACATCCAATGGTATTACAGAATGGAGATATCATGATGTCCCACAAAAGATGTGGAAAATTACGCCGTTACGTGATTTTTGGGGCATTAACAAGAAAACAGAAGCAAAGCTCAATAAGAAAGGGATTGTAACTGTTGGAGATTTAGCTCAATATCCATACAGATTTCTTAAAAGAGATTTTGGTGTATTAGGGATAGATATGCATTTACATGCTAATGGTATTGATCAAAGTAAATTGAGAGAAAAATATAATGTTACTAATCCATCCATATGTAAAAGCCAAATACTGATGAGAGATTATCGGTTTGAGGAGTCGAAAATTGTAATGCAAGAATTAATTGAAGACGTTGCTAGTAGAATAAGAGAACGTAAACAACTGGCAAGAACAATTCACTTTTCATTTGGTTATACAGAAGGCGGTGGTGTTCATAAGCAATATACACTAACAGATGCGACAAACTTAGAAAGAGACATCTATAAAGTAGTCAATTATTATGCGAATCAATTGTGTGATAAGAATGCACTGTATCGAACATTGAGCGTATCATTGACTCAACTTATTAATGAGGAAGACCGCCAGCTTAACTTATTTATAGACGAATATGAAAGAAGAAGAGATGAAAAGCTAGCTAAAACCATTGATTACTTACAAAACAAATATGGTAAGGGAATCGTATCTAAAGCGATATCTTACACTGATGCTGGAACAAAGCATGGTCGCTTGGGCTTAATGGCAGGGCATAAAATGTAAAATATATCCTTCTATCAATGAAATGAGCATTTAAAAGAAATCGAGCGCATTTCATTGTATTAGGAGGACATTATTATAAAATGTATGTTTCAAAATCATTGAGCGCCTTAATACCTCGTTCACGATCTTCAGGAGTTTTAAAGCTAATTTGTAAAGCACCTAAAATATCTTCACGAATTTCAAGGATTTTTAAGTTACTTATAGAAATATTATGTAAACTAAAAATAGAAGTTACTTTGCTAATCATACCTGATTTATCTGGAATATCTACATAGAGATCATACGCAATACTTAGTGCACCTTGTTGTTTAACAGGAAGTTGATCCCTAAACTTTTTAGCACCTGAAAAGAAATTATGGACTTCGTTAGTATCATTTAAACGAATATGGGATGAAATTGAATCTAACTGTTGTTGCAACATTTCTAATAGGTGTAATATATTTTCTTGATTACTAAACGTAATATCTCTCCACATATCTGCGTTACTACTAGCTATACGTGTGACATCTCTAAAGCCACCAGCTGCTAATTGTGTTACTAGAGTATGGTTCTTTGAGTTTGTTTCACTCAAATGAACTAAGCTTGAAGCGATGATATGTGGAATATGACTCACAACTCCAGTAACATAATCATGCTCTTGTGCCGATGTTGTTATAAATTTTGCCGATGTAGTTGATAACAATGTTTGTAGTTTTTTAGCCGATTCAGCATTACATGCATCATCATAAACGAGAATGTAATAAGCATTTTCGAATAAATGCTTTTTTGAATTAAGAACACCAGATTTATGACTTCCAGCCATAGGATGGCCACCTACAAGATGAATGTTGTTGTTTAAGAGAAACTTTTCATAGCTTTGAATATTAGATTTAGTGCTACCAGTATCAGTTACAATTAAATGAGATTGTGTTTGATAATTAGGTAATTCTTTTAAGTATAATTCAGTTTGTTGTACGGGGGTAGCGTAAATGATGATATCTGCATTTTTACGCCTTCACTATAGTCTTCAATTTTTTTATCAATTATTCCTATTGATAATGCTTTTTCAAGTTGATCTTTATCAGCGTCGAATGCTGATATTGTTAGATTAGGTTGATAATATTTTAAATTACTTGCTAAACTGCCACCAATCAAACCGAGTCCTATAAATAAAATATTTTTCATGATGAATCACCTTATTTCAAAATTTTCAGAATATGTACATTGTAAGGTAGAGTGTGCAGATAAACAATAGTAAAATGAATGAATTAATAGTGATAGTTCTATAAATACGATAAAATGTTATCAATAATTATTTTAAAAAAGGGGAGATAATGATGACGCAAAAAGTATTGAAAACAATAAAAGAACTTACAGAAATTAATAGCCCATCTGGTAATGCTACGGAAGCAATTAATTATGTTAAGAACAAAGTTGAAGCGTTAGGTTATGATACTAAGACAACCAATAAAGGTGCCTTAATTATCGAAGTACAAGGTGAAAATGATGAACAACAAAGATGCATTACTGCCCATGTAGATACACTAGGCGCGATGGTCAAAGAAATTAAAGAAAATGGTCGATTATCTATTAGTTTAATAGGTGGATTTACATATAACGCGATTGAAGGAGAGTATTGTGAGATACAAACTGATTCAGGACAAGTATATACAGGAACGATTTGTTTGCATGAAACAAGTGTCCATGTTTACAGAAATAATCATGAAATACCTAGAGATGGCGAACATATGGAAATTCGTATCGATGAAAAAACAACGTCTGATCAAGAGACAAGAGATTTAGGGATTGAAGTGGGAGATTTTGTAAGTTTTGATTCCAGAACTGAAATTACATCATCAGGATTTATTAAATCAAGACACTTAGATGATAAAGCAAGTGTAGCAATGATACTAGAACTGCTTGAGAAACTTAAACAAGAAGAAACGCAATTACCACATACGACTCAGTTTTATATTTCTAATAACGAAGAAATAGGATATGGTGCAAATGCATCAATATCCGATAAGATAGTAGAGTTTATTGCATTTGATATGGGAGCGCTAGGCGATGGTCAAACCTCAGATGAATATACTGTATCGATTTGTGCTAAAGATGGATCAGGTCCTTATCATAAAGAATTAAAATCACATTTAATAAATTTATGTAAAATTAATGACATACCTTATAAAGTTGATATTTATCCTTATTATAGCTCTGATGCATCAGCAGCACTAAAAGCAGGTGCAGACATTCGTCATGGTTTATTTGGTGCTGGTATAGAATCATCTCACGCGCTTGAAAGAACTCATATTGAGTCTATTGATGCAACTCAAAATCTTTTATACGCATATTGTTTATCGCCAATAAATTTATAATTGATTGTTGACAAATAAAATAGAGTTTTGTATTATACTGAATTATAAGAAATATCAAACAATTCTATGAATGAAGTAGATAATATGATTTGTAGCAAATAGAAAGCCAATGGGTGATGTAAATTGGCACAACATATTAATCGAATTGGGTCTAGAATTTTAAATTTTAATAAAGTATGAGTGAGCAAAGTATTGTTAATTGAGGTGGCACCACGGTAACGCGTCCTTATAGAGTAAAGCGCGTATGCTGTGGTGTTTTTATGTACAATTAAATAGGCATAAATGAAGTAGTGGTGAGTAAGGTAGTGACAGAAAGTTGATGGTAGATGCAAATCAACACCCCTTATCATGAATTTGGGTTTATGTTGAAAGACAAATCAATAAGACTGAGTGAACGCTTAATATTTCGATTATTCGGAATATTTCGTTAATTAAGGTGGTACCGCGCGTCAGCGTCCTTTACATAAGGAGGCTGACGTTTTTTTTAGTGAAAGGGATGAGAAAATGGAATTTTATTATGAAGTATTAAAAGCTCACATAACACCTGAAGCTTTAGGACAGTTGAATGAACATAAAATTATATTTGAAAGCGCAAGTCAACAACAATTAAAAGGCAGATACTCTATCGTAGCATTCGATTATTATGGCACCGTCAAATTAAATGATAATGAATTAATTATTAAGACTTTGAAAGAAGATAAAGTTATAACTACTGAGCCATATAATTATTTAAAAACATTCATCAATCAATTTGATTGTGTCATAAATGATGAAAAATTAAAGCAACTACCATTTATTTCTGGCTTTATGGGAACATGTGGTTTTGATTTAGTGCGACATGAATTTCCAATTTTAAAACGAGTAGCTATTAAGAGTATGAAAACAATATCAGACGTGTCTTTCTACATGATAGAGGATGTATTTGTATTTGATCATTACAAGGATGAATTATACGTGATTGCTTCTAATCAATTTTCAAAAGCAAGTAATGCAGAATTAAAATTAAGAGTGAAGCATAGAATTCAAGCATTGTCTCAAATTAAAGTTTACCAAGAGAATAATAAAATGGTGCCTAAGAGATCAGAGATAAAAGTAAATATTTCTGATAAACAATTTATCGATATTGTTACTCAAATGAAACAACGGATTACTGAGGGAGATATGTTTCAAGTTGTGCCCTCTAGAATATATAGCTACCAACATCATTTCGGAAAAAATAAAAACCAATTGAGTTATCAGCTTTATCAAAATTTAAAACGTAAGAACCCTAGTCCATATATGTATTACATGAACATGGAAAATGAGATTATAGTTGGAAGTTCACCAGAAAGCTTTGTAGCAGTGCATAACGGCGAAGTAATAACTAATCCAATTGCAGGAACGATTAGACGTGGCACTACCTCAGAGGTAGATGAACGCAATGCACACCAATTAATTACAGATGAGAAAGAAATAAGTGAACATAGTATGCTTGTGGATTTAGGTAGAAATGATATTCATAGAGTAAGTATTACGGGGACATCTGAAATATCAAAACTAATGGTGATTGAAAGATATGAACATGTCATGCATATCGTTAGTGAAGTAAAAGGAAAAATTAGAAAAGATATATCTCCAATGACTACTATAGCAAGTCTTTTACCAACTGGGACAGTATCGGGAGCACCTAAACTAAGAGCTATTCAACGCATATATGAATCCTATCAATATAAAAGAGGCGTATATAGCGGTGGCGTTGGTTATATCAATTGTAATCAAAATTTAGATTTTGCATTGGCAATACGAACCATGTTGATTGATGACGACACTGTTAATGTCGAGGCAGGCTGTGGTGTTGTGTACGATTCTATACCTGAAAAGGAACTTGAAGAAACACGACTTAAAGCAAAAAGCTTATTGGAGGTAACACCATGATATTAATTATAGATAATTACGATTCGTTTACGTATAACTTGGTTGATATAGTTAGTCAAATTGATGAAGTGATTATTAAATATCCAGATGATAAAGATGTATTGAACTATTTAGAGAAAATTGATGGGGTAATCATTTCTCCAGGTCCTGGTCATCCTTTAGATGGCGATGAATTGGTAAAAATTATCGATAAATATCATACTTTACCAATTTTAGGTATTTGTTTAGGTGCTCAAGCATTAACGTGCTACTACGGTGGCAAAGTTATTCAAGGAGAGAAAGTCATGCATGGAAAGGTAGATACACTTGAAGTTAAAAACGAGTCAGAACTCTATTTGACGATACCGCACCAATTCAAAATTATGAGATATCATTCACTTGTAAGTGAGATAAAATCTTTTCCTAAGAATTTAATCATTACGGGAAGTACATCAGATTCAATACAATCCTTCGAGGACAAACAACATCTTCATTTCGGTATACAGTATCATCCAGAATCATTTGCTACTGAGTTTGGTTCACAAATTATTAAAAACTTCATTCGTATTGTAAAAGAAAGGGTGAATTTGAGTGGGATTACTAAAACAATTGGATAATGACATAACTTTAACGCAATCAGAGACAACACAATTCATAACCTATCTAACTAATCCTGAAATTGATGTGGAAGACAAGGTCGACTTATTAACGCGATTTACGAAAAAGGAAATTAAACAACAAGAATTAACCTATGTCGTCAATAGTTTAATTCAAACCATGTATCCTAATCAACCAACATATGAAGGAAGTATGTGTGTATGCGGTACAGGAGGGGATAAGTCAAACAGTTTCAATATTTCTACAACAGTGTCTTTTGTAGTAGCAAGCGCTGGTATTCCAGTCATTAAACACGGAAATAGAAGTATAACATCCCATTCAGGAAGTACTGATTTGTTAAATCAACTGGGAATAAAGACGACAAAAGTTTCAGAAGTCCCATTACAAATTGAAGAACAGGGATTGGCATTTATTAGTGCAATTGAGTCTTATCCAATAATGAAATATATCCAACCTGTTAGAAAAATGATTTCTATACCGACTATTTTTAATATAGTTGGGCCACTTATCAATCCATTTAAATTGACCTATCAAGTGTTAGGAGTGTACGACCCAAGTCGATTGTACATGATAGCACAAACATTGAAAGATTTAGGGCGACGGAGAGCAATAGTGTTACATGGAGCAAATGGTATGGATGAAGCTACGCTTTCAGGAGACAATGAAGTTTATGAATTAAATGAAAATGGAGACATAACGCATTATTTTGTAAATGCTAAAGATTATGGTTTAAAGATTGCAAGTAATCAAGATTTAGAAGGAGGCAGTCCAAGAGAAAACAAAATGATTACATTAGATATTATAAGTGGAGATGATAAAACTTGTAGAAGGGATGTTGTTTTGTTAAATGCTGCACTTGCGTTATATGTTTCTGAAAAAGTAGATACGATAGCATCTGGAATAAGTTTAGCTACGTTCTTAATTGATAGTGGTAGAGCGATGGAACAATTTATGAGAATGAGAGGTGATATCTGTGACGATATTAAGTGAAATAGTGGAT
This sequence comes from Staphylococcus sp. HMSC62B09, assembly GCF_001839115.1. NCBI lineage: Bacteria > Bacillati > Bacillota > Bacilli > Caryophanales > Staphylococcaceae > Staphylococcus > Staphylococcus sp. HMSC62B09. The sequence goes on along the minus strand of NZ_KV840151.1, from coordinate 61,395 downwards.
TATAAAGAGCAATTATTAAAAGACGGCTATTATCATGATAAATTACAAAATTTGAAAGAGGTTAAACATAAAAATAAATCACGATTAACGGATGCTTTAATTAATAATGACAATTTAACATTAATTGCTGAAATCAAATCGAAGAGTCCATCTGTACAAGCTTTTCAACAAACGAATATAATTAAACAAGTAATTGATTATGAACGTTATGGAGCAAATGCGATCTCCGTATTAACAGACGAACGTTATTTCGGTGGTAGCTTTGAAAGATTACAGCAAATATCCGAAACAACACAATTACCTGTTTTATGTAAAGATTTCATCATTGATTCGCTTCAAATTGATGTTGCACAAAAAGCAGGTGCTTCAATTATTTTACTCATTGTAAATATACTTACCGATGAAAAGTTACGACAACTCTATCAATATGCAAGTTCTAAGGGACTAGAAGTGTTAGTAGAGGTACATGATGGTATTGAATTACAACGTGCCTATCAATTAAATCCACAAATCATTGGGGTAAACAATCGTGATTTAAAATCATTCAACACCGATGTTAAACATACTAATCAAATACTTAAGTGTAAGAAAGAGAACTATTTATATATATCTGAAAGTGGAATTCATTCACAACAAGAGGTTAAGCAAATAGTAAAAAGTGGGATCGATGGCTTATTAGTTGGTGGAGCCTTAATGAATTGTAATGAGTTAGAACATTTTATACCCTCACTCAAATTAAAAAAGGTGAAACAATGATTTTAAAATTTTGCGGTATAAAAACTAAAGTAGAAGCATTAAGCATTCGACCACTCAATATAAACATGGTGGGATTTATACACTATCCCAAAAGTAAACGACATTTGGATATTGAGCAAATAAATAAACTATCAAGATTGTTGCCAGACGAAATAGATAGATTAGTCGTATTAGTTAATCCAACATTGCAATTAATAAAGAAAATTATTAATGCTACTAATATTAATGCTATCCAACTCCATGGTGAAGAGACGATTGATTTTATCAAACAATGTCGTTTAAATTTTAAGAATATTAAGATAATTAAAGCTTTACCAGCTACTCAAAATATAATAAATGATATCGATCAATTCAAAGAGCATGTTGACTTATTTATTATAGATACGCCATCAGAGCAATATGGTGGGACTGGACAATCTTTTGATTGGACATTGCTTAAGGGCTTAGATCAATCTATACCGTTTTTAATTGCTGGAGGTATTGACGTTGATAAGATAAAACAAATTGAAATGATGAAGTTGAATCATTTAGGTTATGACATTTCAAGCGGCATTGAAACGGATGGTATAAAAGACAAAAATAAAATGTTAACTGTGATACAACAAGTGAAGGGAGAATTATAATATGTATAATATACAAACTGAAGCAGATGAATTAGGTTTTTTCGGAGAATATGGTGGGAAATATGTTCCAGAGACATTAATGCCAGCAATTATTGAATTAAAACAAGCGTATAAGAAGGCTAAACAAGATCAATCATTTCAAGATGAATTAACTTATTATTTGAAAGAATATGTAGGTAGAGAAACCCCATTGACTTATGCAAAATCATATAGTGAAGCGTTGGGTGGAGCTCAAATATATTTAAAACGTGAGGATTTGAATCATACCGGCGCACATAAAATTAATAATGCGATAGGGCAAGCTTTATTGGCAAAACGTATGGGCAAAAATAAACTAGTTGCTGAAACGGGCGCGGGTCAGCATGGTGTAGCAAGTGCCACAGTAGCTGCGTTATTTGATATGGAATTAATCGTATTTATGGGAAGAGAAGATATCAAACGTCAACAGCTTAATGTATTTCGTATGGAATTATTAGGAGCTAAAGTTGAAGCAGTGGATGAAGGTCAAGGAACACTTTCTAATGCGGTAAACAAGGCATTACAGTATTGGGTAAGTCATGTTGCAGATACACACTATTTACTAGGTTCGGCATTAGGACCTGATCCTTTTCCAACGATGGTCAGAGATTTTCAAAGTGTTATAGGTCAAGAAATTAAAGAACAATTACTTCAAAAAACTGGTCGATTACCAGATGCAGTTGTTGCATGTATAGGCGGAGGGTCTAATGCAATAGGGACTTTTTATCCTTTTATTAAAGATAAGGTCAAATTATATGGTGTAGAGGCTGCAGGACAAGGGATTGATACTGCTAAGCACGCACTTGCAATTGGAAAAGGACGTCCGGGCGTACTTCATGGTTCAAAAATGTATTTAATTCAAGATGAATATGGACAAGTAGAATTAGCACACTCTATATCTGCAGGTTTAGATTATCCAGGTATAGGTCCTGAACATTCATATTATCACGATATTGGACGTGTGCAATATAAACGTGCCACTGATACAGAAGCAATGGAGGTGCTCATCCGCTTCAGCAAAATGGAAGGAGTCATACCTGCCATTGAAAGTGCACATGCACTTAGTTATGTTGAAAAGATAGCACCTAAAATGAATAAAGATGAAATTTTAGTAGTTACTATTTCAGGTCGCGGTGACAAGGATATGGAAACAATTAGACACTATATGCAAACAAGAGGTGAATCACATGACTAAATTATTTATTCCATACATTATGGGGAATAAGTCATTTATTAAAAATATGAAAATCTTAGATGAGAATGGTGCTGATATAATAGAAATTGGTATACCATTCTCTGACCCAGTAGCTGATGGTCCCATAATAATGGAAGCAGGCAACCGAGCTATCAAGCAAGGCGTGACCATTAATTACATTTTTAATGAATTATCCAAAAATAAAGATGAAATTAATTGCAAATATGTACTAATGACTTATTTCAATATCATTGTTTCTTATGGAGAAGAAGCTTTCTTTAAAGAATGTGAAAAAGTAGGTGTTTACGGCGTAATTATTTCGGATTTGCCTAACGAATTAACTCAAAAATTAAAGCAAAAAATATCCAAATTTGATGTTAAAGTAATATCTCTCATATCAATGACTGCAAATGATGACCGTATAAAAGAAATCGTTAAGCATGCTGAAGGGTTTATATACACTGTAACTATGAATGCAACAACAGGCAAAAATGGAACGTTTCATCCTCAATTAAAAGATAAATTAAAACATCTAAAAGCACATACGGATATACCTGTAGTTGCAGGTTTTGGCATCAGAACTAAAGAACATATAAAGGATTTAGCTACTTTTGCTGACGGTGTAGTAATTGGTAGTGAAATTGTAAAACGCTTTTGTCAAGATAATAACGAGGATACGATTCACTATTTAAAACAAGTAAGAGAAACGCTAGATACGCTTTAGGTATAAGAAGTACCTTGGTGGATATGTAATTTATAAAGGAAGTTCACTAGAGATTAAGACGATGTTTGATGTCTTAATCTCTATTTATTTATTTTGCAAAATATTTCAAACTAATAAATGGTTTGTATTTTAGTTTTGTTAATATCTATTGTATACTTAATGAAACTGGATAAATAAATTTTTGGTTGAAGATAAAGATATTATTGAAAATTATAATTTAAATTTTGAACTAAAAAGTAGATAAAGATTCTTTGAAGTAGGAGCAATAAATAATGAAGTTTACAAATTTAACAGCTGCAGAGTTTGGCAATTATACAGATAAGATGCCATATAGTCATTTCACACAAATGACTGAAAACTATGAGATGAAAGTTGCAAATAAAACAGAAACTCACTTAGTTGGTATAAAAAACAATGAAAATGAGGTCATTGCAGCCTGCATGTTGACAGCAGTACCAGTCATGAAATTTTTCAAGTACTTTTATTCTAACCGAGGACCTGTAATTGATTATGATAATAGAGAGCTTGTTCACTTTTTCTTTAATGAGTTAACAAAGTATTTAAAACAGCATAATTGTCTTTATGTTCGAGTTGACCCTTATTTACCATACCAATACTTAAATCATGATGGTGAAATTACAGGTAATGCTGGTAATGATTGGTTCTTTGATAAGATGAAGCATCTCGGATTTAAACATGAAGGCTTTAATAAAGGTTTTGATCCGATTAAACAAATCCGATATCATTCTGTTTTAGATTTAAAAAATAAAACATCTAAAGATATATTAAATGGAATGGATAGTCTACGTAAACGTAATACTAAAAAAGTTCAAAAAAATGGTGTGAAAGTTAAGTTCTTATCAGAAGAAGAACTTCCAATCTTCCGTTCATTTATGGAAGATACAACCGAAACGAAAGAATTCCAAGATAGAGATGATAGTTTCTATTATAACCGTTATAGACATTTCAAAGATCGCGTGCTTGTACCGCTAGCTTATATTAAGTTTGATGAGTACATCGAAGAATTACAAAATGAACGTGAAACTTTAAATAAAGATGTTAATAAAGCTTTAAAAGATATTAAAAAACGACCAGACAATAAAAAGGCATTTAATAAAAAAGAAAATCTTGAAAAACAATTAGATGCCAATCAACAAAAATTAGACGAGGCTAAAAAATTACAAGCCAAACATGGTAATGAATTACCAATTTCAGCAGGTTTCTTCTTTATTAATCCATTTGAAGTTGTTTATTATGCAGGTGGAACTTCTAATAAATATAGACATTTTGCAGGCAGTTATGCTGTTCAATGGACAATGATTAACTATGCAATTGATCATGGTATTGATAGATACAATTTCTATGGTATTAGCGGTGATTTCAGTGAAGACGCTGAAGATGTTGGAGTCATTAAATTTAAAAAAGGTTTCAATGCAGACGTAATTGAGTATGTTGGAGACTTTGTGAAACCTATTAACAAACCTATGTATTCAGTGTATAAGACACTCAAAAAGATTAAAAAATAGATTTAATTAAGAGGGGAATAGACGAATATGAAATTTACAGAGTTAACAGTTAAAGAATTCGAAAACTTTGTACAAAACCCATCATTAGAAAGCCATTACTTCCAAATGAAAGAGAATATTCAAACACGTGAAAATGATGGCTTTGAAGTAGTGTTACTAGGTGTAAAAGATGAAAGCAATAAAGTACTAGCTGCTAGTCTTTTCTCTAAAATTCCGACCATGGGAAGCTATGTATATTACTCAAATCGAGGCCCAGTAATGGATTATTCTGATTTAGGCTTAGTTGATTTTTATTTACGTGAATTAGAAAAGTATTTACATCAACACCAATGCTTATACGTTAAAATTGATCCATATTGGATTTATCAAATTTATGATAAAGATATTAATCCACTTGAAGATAGAGAGAAAAATGATGCTGTAGTTAATTTATTTAAATCACATGGATATGAACACCATGGATTCACTACTAAATATGACACATCAAGTCAAGCAAGATGGATGGGTGTTAGCTTTCTAAAAGGTGAAACACCTGCATCATTAAGAAAACAATTTGATAGCCAACGTAAAAGAAATATTAATAAAGCGATAAACTACGGGGTGAAAGTAAGATTCCTTGGTAGAGATGAGTTTCATATATTCTTAGATTTATACCGTGAAACAGAAGCAAGAACAGGTTTCGTATCAAAAACAGACGAATATTTCTATAACTTCTTTGATACTTATGGAGATAAAGTGCTTGTTCCACTCGCATATATTGATTTAGATGAATACATAAAATCATTGCAAGACGCTTTAAATGATAAAGAAAACCGTCGTGATCAAATGATGGCAAAAGAAAATAAAAATGATAAACAACTTAGAAAAATTGCAGAATTAGATAAGCAAATTGAACACGATAAAAAAGAACTCTTACAAGCAAGCGAATTACGTCAGACAGATGGCCAAATCTTGAATTTGGCATCAGGAATTTTCTTTGCAAATTCATATGAAGTGAATTACTTCTCTGGAGGTTCATCTGAAAAATATAATAATTATATGGGACCATATATGATGCATTGGCATATGATGAACTATTGCTTCGAACATGGATATGATCGATATAATTTTTATGGTTTATCTGGTGATTTTACAGAGAACAGTGAAGATTATGGTGTTTATCGCTTTAAAAGAGGATTTAATGTTTACATTGAAGAGCTAATCGGGGACTTCTATAAACCTATAAACAAGGTTAAATATTGGTTGTTTAATACACTTAATACAATTCGCAAAAAAGTAAAAAAATAAATTGATGTTATTAAAGGCTGTGACATGGTGGATGTCACAGCCTTTTTTTATCGTAACTCGTGATAGAGACAAGTTACAATACAGTGTAGGTAAATTCTAAGTTGATTTTCATGTTGCCCCCTACAATTTAATATTACCACACGTCTGATTTTTAGCAATAATATTACAAAACAAATTTATTTTGCTAAATTTAAAATATTTACATTATTATTCTTTAGCAAATTTAGTTAAGACTAACAATTTATATAAATAGATACCAAGATTAATACGAAAAAGTTACGATTCATTCAAATGTAATAACTAAACCTAATATCTAAAATTGAGATTATTACATTTACTTAAGTCTATATAATAAGAGTTCTCGATGACTCGCTTTATGTAGATGATATTAATAACTGTTGTAGTACTTAATTAGTTAACAATTAGCTTTGACAAAGATTAAACACATTTATATAACCATGTGTATTTTTAAGTATTAAATTAATTAGCTTAGAATGAACAAATTATTTAAGCTAAATATTGTAAGATAACAATCAATCATACGTAACAATAATAAAACATGTTCAAAAATCGTCCTGACAGCGTATTAATTTAAAGGTTTTATGTAGATAATTATTTGTGCTCCATTTTAGTTTACATAATATATATTATAGGAAGTTATAAATAGTAACTCAGGGGACCTATCTTGCTACCTACTATGTCTGATTTTATATATACATTTACTATCTATTCAGCAACAATTCATTTAAATATCTGGTTATATATAGTTATTTATGCTTAACTCTAAATATACTAATATATAAAGGAAATATATCAATATCGTGTTGGATATTGATTGAACAATTTGCTTTGATGGTCGTCAAATTGACTGTAAAATTACCGACCAACTTTTTAGTTTACATAATATAGGACATAAAATTATTTTTGCTTCAGCTAGACCAATTCGTGATTTATTACTGTACTACCTAATAAATTTCATAAATTTGCACTTATTGGTGGTAATGGTTCCATTATCTCTATTAATGGTCGTATAAATACACTTGCAACTAATCAGTTTGAAACATTTAATGTGATAAAACATGTCATTAATCAATATAACTTGAATTACATTGTTGATGATGAATGGAATTATGCAGCACGTGTTGATGCTACAAATACAATTTATCAACGCCTAGATCCTCAACTATTAGCACAAAAATTAACTATTAATGAGATTACTTCACCTATTAAGACGATTTTATTGAACATAGATGAAAAAGACTTTGACGAAGTTGTAACATATATAGCTACCAATGCACCTAGTCTTTCACTAATTAATCATTCAAATGAACTTAATATTGATATTACAGCTAAATATATTAATAAATTTACTGCTATTGAGCATATACTCGGTAAATATCCTACGTATGTTGCATTCGGTAACGATCATAATGATATTGAAATGTTGCAACATGCTAAAGTTGGTTATTTTGTAAATAATGAATCAATGGATGCATCTATTTTAAAAAATAATAAAAATATCCGTTGTATTTATGCAAATACGGAAGCGCTATGTGTATCTTTAGATGAATTAAGCAAACATTACTAAAATAGCTTCATTTATAATGAAATATAAACAACTTCTTATCGAAAATGATTATCAATTGCAAATATAATAATTTCATAGGAGGTTAATTATGAAAAATTCATTTAAATTTATAGTTATACTTTTCACAATAGTTTTATTATTATCTGCGTACGGTAAGGATTCAACTTCTAAATCGTCGTCATCTTTAAAGGATACGATTACAGTTGAGAATACATATGAGTTTAAAGATAAGAATAATACACATACTAAAGGAAAAATGAAAACTGAGAAAGTTAAGGTACCAGTAAATCCAGATAGAGTGGCTGTAATAGATTATAGTGCATTAGAAATTATGAAACAGATGGGATTGGAAGATAGGATTGTGGCAATTGCGAAAGGTAAAGGTGCTACTTTCTTACCTTCTTCCCTTTCAGAATTTTAAAATGATAAGTATACTAATTTAGGTAACCCTGGACAACCTAATTATGATAATTTAGCTAAAGCTAAACCCGAAGTTATCTTCACATCATTTAGACAAGCACATACTAAAACGCTAGATGAAATAAAAAAAGCTGACCCTAACGCTAAAATATTATTTGTAAGTCTTGATAATGATCGTTATATTGATTCCATTAAAGAAAATACGACATTGTTTGAGAAAATATTCAAACAACAAAACAAAGCTAAAATACTTAATGAGAAACTAAGTAAAAAAGTTGCTGAAACTAAAAAAGTTATTAATGACGATACGGTCTTGTTTTTAAATGTGGATGATAAAGGTGTTAAAGCATTTGGACCTACTGGTCGTTTTGGAGTGTTCTTAAATAAAGATTTAGGATTAAAACATGCTGACACAGCCATGAAAGCCAATTCTGCTGGGAATTCTATTACTTATGAGTATTTAAACAAAGTAAACCCAGATAAACTATTTGTAATTGATCGTACTCAAAAAGGAAATGATAAGTCGTTACTTTCTGCATTAAATAACGACCTTATAAAAATTTTAAAAGCTATTAAGAACAAACAAGTATATCAATTTGAATCTAACGCATGGTATTTTTCTGAGGGTGGAATTGAAACTACCATTGAGCAATTAGACAAAATTGAAAAAGCTTTTAAAAATAATTAGTGAAATGTTTTTAATCCCCTTACTTTAGAAAAAAGCGTTTGAAACATTTTAATATGCAAGTATGCATATATGTTTCAAACGCTTTTTTATTATCTTCTACGACGACGGATTGTTTCGTCATCATCTTCATATTTACGAATTTCTTTTTCTAGTTGTTTCTTTTTACGTTCACGACGCCAATTTCTAGTGAAATACCATAATAAAAAGCTGATAATTAAACTGATAATGGCTAGAAAAGCAGCATATCCTAGTAATGGTTGAAATGAGATATCATAAAAATTAGGAATAAAAAATGCTAAGATAGCTAACGCAACAAATGTAATTACTGCGGATACAAACCATTTCTTAAGTACTAAAGCACAGAAGACAGTTAAAATTATCGTTGCAACTATTGTAATCCATAAATAGTTGGGCATATCAAAAATAGTCATGTATATCTCCTATCATAATAAAAATCTTTCTTTTAAATACTATACAATAATATGAAATTAAATTATACCCCTTTGCCTATAAGCATAACTCGGTCTTGAGGCTTAATAATGAGTTTGAAAATGATATTGTGTATAATGATTGTGAAATGATTTTTAAGGGAGTGGAATTTATGACGTCAGGTTTACCATTTAGAAAAGATGTTTCAGAACTAGAAAAATGGAATTTAAATGATTTGTTTGATAGTGATGAACAATTTTATGACGCTTTAGATAATGTACTAAATCAATCGAAGTCATTTAATCAACAATATAAAGGGAAAATTTCAGATGCTAAGATGATAAAAAAAGTATTATCAGAATTTGAAAATATTCTTATTCAACTTGATCGTCTTGGTAATTATGCGGAACTAAGACTAAGCGTTGATACTGCTAATACTGATGCACAAACATTAAGCGCAAAGTTATCGACAAATTATGGTAAGATTTCAAGTCAGTTATCCTTTGTAGAATCTGAAATATTAATGTTACCTGAAGAGATTATTAAAGAAGCAATAGAAGAATCTGATGTGCCTCACTACTTAGAGAAATTAATTGAAAGTAAGCCATATCAATTGTCACCTGAAGTGGAACAAGTAATGGCGAGTTTATCGCCTACTTTTCAAAGTGCATATGAATTATACGGCACAACGAAAATGCTTGATATTGCCTTCGAATCATTTGAACATAACAATGTGACATACCCTATGGATTACGCAACATTTGAGAATGAATACGAGGATAATGCTGATCCAGAATTTAGACAAAAAAGTTTTAAAAGCTTTAGTGATGCTCTGAAAAAATATCAACATACTACTGCTGCGACTTACAATCAACATGTGCAACAAGAAAAAATTGAGGCTGACTTAAGAGGATATGATTCTGTCATAGACTATTTATTACACGATCAAGAAGTTACACGAGAAATGTATGACAGACAAATCGACGTAATTATGAGTAATTTAGCACCTGTAATGCAAAAATACGCTAAATTATTACAACGTATACACGGTTTAGATAAAATGCGCTTTGAGGATTTAAAGGTTTCTGTTGATCCAAGCTATGAACCTGAAATATCAATCGAAGATTCTAAACAATATATTCATGGTGCTTTAAATGTACTGGGCGAAGATTATATACAAATGGTTGAGCAAGCATATAGTGATCGTTGGATAGATTTTGCACAAAATAAAGGAAAAGACACAGGTGCTTACTGTGCTAGCCCTTATTATACACATTCATATGTATTTATTTCATGGACTGGAAAGATGACTGAAACGTTTGTACTAGCACACGAATTGGGACATGCAGGTCATTTTACATTGGCACAACAACATCAAAATTTATTAGATTCTGAAGCTTCAATGTACTTTGTAGAAGCACCATCTACCATGAATGAAATGTTAATGGCAAATTATCTATTCAGTAACAGTGAAGATCCTAAATTTAAACGTTGGGTAATTGGATCTATTTTATCACGCACATATTATCATAATATGGTAACACACTTGTTAGAAGCTGCTTACCAACGTGAAGTATATCGCAAAGTTGATAATGGTGAGTCACTCACAGCACCTGTGCTTAATAAGATTATGAGAGACGTTTATGAACAATTCTTTGGTGATGCTGTTGAATTAACAGATGGAACTGAATTAACTTGGATGCGTCAACCCCACTACTATATGGGATTATACTCATACACTTACTCTGCTGGATTAACAATTGGTACGGTTGTTTCACAAAAAATTAAACAAGAAGGCCAACCAGCTGTAGATGCATGGCTTGAGACATTAAAAGCGGGTGGAAGTCTATCTCCTATTGAATTAGCAAAAATTGCAGGTGTTGATATCACTACAGATGCACCACTTAAAGCTACTATTAAATATATCTCTGATTTAGTTAATGAAGCTGAACAATTAACAAATGAAATTGACAACAAGGCTAATTAAATTATATATATTTTGATTAATAGTAAAACCCTGATAATAACTGATTTAATCAGTCTTATCAGGGTTTAATTGTTTGATTTTGGGTTATTTAGGATTTGATACTATATTATTTTTCATAATGTTCACCAGTATAGAAATAATAAACGCTCTCTGCAATATTTCTAACATGGTCTCCGACTCTTTCAAGATTTCGTGCAGCTAAATGTGCTTGGCCAGCAACAAAAGGGTCATTATCTATTAAATATGTTGTGTTAACTATATTTGCATAAAGATCATCAATATCTTTATCACGCTCAATAATTTCTTTGATTAACGTTATATCCTCTTGTTTCGTAGCTGTATTAAGATCTTGCAACATTAGCATTGCTAATTTCCCCATCGTTTTTAATCGAGTCAATACATAGTGATCTGTAATCTTTACTCGAAGACGAATATGCGCTATATGTGCTGCGTTATCTCCCATGCGTTCAAAGTCTGTGGAAATTTTTAAAGCTGCCATCATCATTCTTAAATCCGTAGCAATTGGCTGTTGCTTTGTAATTAACATAATAACTTTTTCATTAATATCATAATCTAAGTTATTGATTATTTTATCATTCTCAATGACTTGTCTTGCAAAATTTTTATCCTCTTCACTTAACGACACTAATGCATGTTCGAGATTAAAATAAACACGAAGACCAAGGTGACGAATATCCTTAATTAATTCACCTAATTGACCTTCGTATTTATGTCTAATAATGGTCATCATTATAGAATATTAACCAAAACGTCCTGAGATGTAGTCTTCTGTTTGTTTATCAGAAGGATTAGAGAAGATTTTATCAGTGTCGTCGTATTCGTTAACATAACCATTAAGGAAGAATGCTGTTTTATCAGATACACGTGCAGCTTGTTGCATGTTGTGTGTAACCATAATAATAGAGTAATTTTCTTTTAATTCTTGAACAAGTTCTTCAACTCTTAATGTAGAGATTGGGTCTAAAGCTGATGTAGGCTCGTCCATTAAAATAACATCTGGTTCAATAGCTAAACATCTAGCAATACAAACACGTTGTTGTTGCCCACCAGATAAACCGTAAGCGTTTGTGTGTAATCTATCTTTTAATTCATCCCAAATTGCCGCGCCACGTAATGATTTTTCTACGATTTCATCTAATAATTTTTTATCTTTAATACCGTGAGTTTTAGGACCATAAGTGATATTATCGTAAATTGATTTTGGGAATGGGTTTGGTTGTTGGAATACCATACCTACATTTGTTCTTAATTTTTCTTTAGAATAGTTTTCATCAAAAATATTTTGGTCACGGTATAGAATTTTACCAGCAGTTTTTACTGAAGGTACTAATTCTACCATACGATTTAATGTTTTAATATAAGTTGATTTACCACAACCAGATGGTCCAATAATAGCAGTTACATTATTTTCTAAAATATCTAAATTAATGTTTTGTAGCGCATGTGTATCTCCGTACCATAAATCTAAGTTTTGTGTTGAATAAACTACTTTTTTATTGCTATCTGATTCTTTATTGTGTTTAACTTCATTAGATGAAACTACTGTTGAAATTGATTCTTGAGATTGATCAGTATGTTTTGCTAACTCTTTATCTTTAATATTTGTATTTGCCATAATTAAAACTCCTTTATATCTGTAAGATTGAAACGATAGTTATGCTCTATTAAAAACATGATATTATCGATTCAACCTTCACTCCCTAAATTATGTTGTATTTGATTGGATTAATATTTTCTAGAGAACTTGTTACGTAAGAAAATGGCTATTGCGTTCATTAGTAATAAGATTACAAGTAATATAATAATTGCTGCTGATGCAACATTTTGGAATTCAGCTTGAGGCATTTTAGCCCAAGTGTAAATTTGAGTTGGTAATGCTGTGAACATAGACATAATGCTTGTTGGTGTTGCTAATAGAATAGTTGGTATACCAATTAAGATTAATGGTGCTGTTTCTCCTAATGCGCGTGATAGTGATAAGATGAAACCAGTCAAAATACCAGGTAAAGCAGCCGGTAATACGACACGACGAATAGTTTGCCATTTATTTGCACCTAAGCCATAAGAAGCTTCGCGAACAGAATTAGGAACTGCTCTGATTGCCTCCTGACTTGATACGATAATAATCGGTAGAATTAACAATGACATTGTTAAAGCGGCAGCAATAACGCTATTTCCTAATGCTAATGCTTGAATACCGCCACCACGAACGAATAATGTTAATCCAAGTAAACCGAATACGATAGAAGGTACACCAGCTAAGTTAGAAATACTAATTTTAACGAAACTAGTAAAGAAATTGTCTTTAGCGTATTCTTCTAAATAAATCGCTGTACCTACACCAAGAACGATAGAGATTGGAATAATACTTATCATTAACCAAATTGTCCCTGCTAACGCACCTTTAATACCTGCTTGTGAAGGTGTAGAAGAAGAGAAATTTGTAAAGAAATCTGGTGTAAGATAGCCAACACCTTTAACAAATGTTTGTATCAATAATGCTGCAAGTACTAATAAAGCTATTACAATACATGTAAAGAATAACCATTTATTTAATTTATTTGTTTTATCACGACTTGAGATATTTTTTTCTACTTTGTTTTGGTCAATTAGTGTTTTAGCTTTAGGATTTGTAGTAGCTGTCATATTAATACTCCTCTCTGAAGCGTTTCGAAATCCAATAAGAAATTAAGTTCATTATCAATGTGAAAATAAATAATGTGAAACCTACTGCATAAATACTGTAGTACATATCAGAACCGAATGTAGCATCTCCAGTTGCAACTTCAACAATATAACCAGTCATAGTTTGAATTGAATTCGTTAAGTTTAATGAAGCTGTTGGTGAACTACCTGCAGCTAATGAAACAATCATAGTTTCACCGATCGCTCTTGAAATACCTAATACGATTGAAGCTACAACACCTGAAGCTGCGGCTGGTAATACTACTTTAGTAGCAACTTCAAATTTTGTTGAACCTAAACCATAAGCACCCTCACGAATTTTGTTTGGAACAGATGCCATTGCATCTTCACTCATACTTGTAATTACTGGAACAATCATGATACCTACTACAATTCCTGGACTGACAGAGTTGAAACTATCAAGTGCTGGAATTATTGTTCTTAGTACAGGTGTTACAAAAGTTAAAGCAAAGAAGCCAAATACAATTGTTGGAATACCTGCTAAAATTTCAAGAATTGGTTTAATAATACGTCTTGCTTTGTCACTTGCGTATTCACTTAAGTAAATTGCAGCACCTAATCCAATTGGAACTGCGACGATAGTTGCAATTACTGTAATTTTCAACGTACCAATAACTAAAGCCCAAATACCATATTTAGGATCAGAACCAGTTGGGTTCCAGTCTTTAGTGAATAAAAATTCAACAATAGATACGCGTGTGAAGAATGTTATTGTCTCAGTTATCAAAGTGAAAAGAATACCAATTGTAGTTAAAATTGAGATTGCAGCTATAATTCCTAAAATAATAGGTACGATTTTATCACTGAAACCGCCCTTTTTAGCGTTATTTTTAGCTATCAAGTCTCTAACATTAGTTTCCGATGCCATATATAACCCTCTCTTTTTCTCCCAATAAATTTAAAAAAGCGCTAGAAATTATCAGGTAAACAATGAGTTCAAATTAACCTAAAACATTTTAACAATCACCCATATATTCGAGAACAAGGTAGCAGAGTTGCTACCTTGTAATACCCCTTGAATAATTCCCAGCCCTTTGATATTAATAATGATTATTATTTATCTGATTTTTTATCGTATTTTTTTAATTCTTTAAGTTCATCTTTGTAAGTTTTTTCTGGAGAAGCTACATAACCAGCATCTTCAGCAGATTTACCTTTGTCTTCTAATGTGAATTTGATGAATTCTTTCATAACATCATTATCTTTTAATGATTTTTCTTTAACATATAAGAATAATGGTCTACTTAAAGCATATGAACCGTCTTTGATTGTTTTCTTAGTTGGTTCAGTTGTTTTACCTTTATCGTCTTTGATTTTAACTTCTTTTAATTTATCTTTGTTTTGTTCGTAGAAGTTATAACCGAAGTAACCGATACCCTCTTTGTTTTTCTCTACTGATTGAACAATTACGTTAGTGTCTCCGTTTTTCTCTGCTTTGATATCTTCTTTATTCATTACTTCTTCTTCAAAGAAATCATAAGTACCGTGACTTGAGTTTGGAGAGAAAGCTTTGATTTTTTTGTCAGGCCAGCTAGAGTTTACATCTTTCCAAGTTTTAGCTTCGCCGTTGTAGATTTTTTTCAATTGATCTTTAGATAATTCTTTAACAAAGTCGTTGTCTTTGTTAACTGCAACAGTTACACCATCTTGTGCAATTTTTAATTCTTTATATTTAATGTCTTTGTCTTCTAATTTTTGTTTTTCTTCATCTTTAATAGGTCTAGAAGCTTGTGAGAAATCAGTTTCGCCAGCGATGAATTTTTCAAAACCAGCACCAGTACCTGCTTGACCAGATGAAATAGTAGCGTTTGGATGATCTTTAGCCCATTTTTCGTTTAATTTCTCAACGATAGGAGCTACTGTTGATGAACCTTCACCTTTTGCTTCACCTTTAAGGTCTTTGCCATCTCCAGAACCACTTCCACTGCTATCTCCACCGCCACATGCGCCTAATAATACTGAAGCGCCTAAAACAGTTGTACCAACTAATTGCCATTTTTTCATTAAAATATCCTCCTAATAGATAACCCAAAATGTTATATGTATTTCTTACAATGCTTATGATACATGCCTTTTATTAATATAAAATAGTTTAAATGTAAAGTTTTCGTTAAGATTGCAGGAAAAACAATATTTTTCATAAAAATTATCTATAAAAAGACGGGAGTGATACAGCATTCATAATGAAATGCTGTATCACTCCCGTAAAGGTGACTGAAAGCGTAAAATATATTGTTAGTGTTGTATTTTACTTTGAATAAGTAATATGACTTTAAATTAATTTTTAACTTAATATTATTTAATTTTTAACGTTATTATTTTGTACTAATAAAACAACTATTTTAATAGAAGGAAAATGTTTATATTTATGATTATTTATCTTCTACTCGACTCCAACCCTTTTTGGTTAAAGAGATCTTGCCTGTTTCAATATTAATAATTTTATGTTTGTATAAATGACCTATTGCGCGTTTAAAAGAGCCTTTACTCATATTGAACACCTCTTTAATTGCTTCTGGGCTTGATTTATCCCAAAAAGGTAATTCACCTTCATATTCTACTAATAAATCAAATATTACTTGACCATCATCATCAAGACGTTCATGAGCTAAAGGTAAAAATGAACCATTGAGTTCCCCTTTGTCATTATGACCAATAACACGTACTTCTACTTCTTCACCTAATCGGGGTTCTTCTTTACGCTCTGATTCATGCACAAAGATTTTATGGCCTTCCTTCGATAATAAGAAACTACCAATTCTTAATAGTCGATATGGTCTAGCTTTAATCAGTTCATTCTGTTTTTCATCATCATATACAGGTGTAAACATTTTTTCTACAATTGTTTCACTAGCAAGACGAGCAAACATTTGATTTTCTCTATCTATACGTAATGTTACTAATACATAATCTCCAGTTTGTGGCCATAGTGATTTTACTTTTGGTAAATCTTCCCATGGGATTAGCACTTCTCTTGGTAAACCTACATCTACACGTGCACCATCTCGGTCTGTTTTTAACACTTTTGCAAAATCATATTTATCTTTTGTAATGTCAGGCATGTTTTGAGTAGCAAATAATTCGCCTGAGCGATTTGGATATATGAAGAAACTATATTCTTCACCTGTTTCTAATTCATCTTCATCATTGATTTCTGATTGATTTAATTTTACTTGTTCACCATTAGGACCTTTTAAAAGGTATGTAGAACCTTCTAAGCCAATGACTTCTAAAAATTCAATTGAACCAACAATATCTTTATCTAATGCCATAATATTCTCCTTCGAGGGTTTGTATTCTTCATTATTATAACATGCATACTAAAAACTATCATTCACGTGTTTAGATTTGCATTAGGTCGAAACTATATAAAGAATATGATATAATTTTTCCGTTAGATAAACGATAAATAAAGGAGTAAAAGCATGCTACAAGTAACTGATGTAAGTTTACGTTTTGGCGATCGTAAACTATTTGAAGATGTAAATATTAAGTTTACTGAAGGAAATTGTTATGGGCTTATCGGGGCTAATGGTGCTGGTAAATCAACGTTTTTAAAAATTTTATCAGGAGAAATTGATTCTCAAACAGGACATGTTTCAATGGGTAAAGATGAACGTTTAGCTGTTTTGAAACAAGATCACTTCGCCTATGAAGAAGAACGAGTATTAGATGTTGTTATCAAAGGACACGAACGCTTATATGAAGTCATGAAAGAAAAAGATGAAATTTATATGAAACCTGATTTCAGTGATGAGGATGGTATACGTGCCGCTGAACTAGAAGGTGAATTCGCCGAAATGAATGGTTGGAACGCAGAGGCTGACGCTGCTTCTTTACTCTCAGGTTTAGGCATATCTGCTGATTTACATGATAAGCAAATGTCAGAATTGGAAAATAATCAAAAAGTGAAAGTCTTATTAGCTCAAAGTTTATTTGGTGAGCCTGATGTACTTTTACTCGATGAGCCTACCAATGGTTTAGATATTCCTGCCATTAGTTGGTTAGAGGATTTCTTAATTAACTTCGATAATACTGTCATCGTGGTATCTCATGACCGTCACTTTTTAAACAACGTATGTACACATATTGCTGATTTAGATTTCGGTAAGATTAAATTATATGTAGGTAACTATGATTTCTGGTATCAATCTAGTCAATTAGCTCAAAAAATGGCTCAAGAACAAAATAAGAAAAAAGAAGAAAAAATTAAAGAGTTACAAGACTTTATTGCACGTTTCTCAGCTAATGCCTCTAAATCTAAACAGGCAACAAGTCGTAAGAAACAATTAGAAAAAATTGAATTAGATGATATACAACCATCTTCAAGACGTTATCCATATGTTAAATTCACACCAGAACGTGAAATCGGTAATGATTTATTGACTGTTCAAGGACTTTCTAAAACAATTGATGGTGAAAAAGTACTTGATAACATTTCATTCACTATGAATCCTAATGATAAAGCAATTTTGATTGGAGATAGTGAAATTGCAAAAACTACATTATTGAAAATTTTAGCTGGTGAAATGGAGCCTGATGAAGGTACATTTAAATGGGGTGTAACGACTTCATTAAGTTACTTCCCTAAAGATAACTCAGAGTTCTTTGAAGGCGTAGACATGAATTTAGTAGATTGGTTACGTCAATATGCACCTGAAGATGAACAAACAGAAACTTTCTTACGTGGTTTCTTAGGACGAATGTTATTTAGTGGTGAAGAAGTTAAAAAGAAAGCTAGTGTACTTTCTGGTGGTGAAAAAGTTCGCTGTATGTTAAGTAAAATGATGCTATCAAGTGCCAATGTTTTACTATTAGACGAACCTACTAACCATCTTGACTTAGAAAGTATTACAGCAGTAAATGATGGATTAGCTTCTTTCAAAGGATCAATCATCTTTACATCTTATGACTTTGAATTTATCAATACTATTGCAAATCGTGTGATTGATCTAAATCAATCAGGTGGTTTATCTAAAGAAGTTCCTTATGAAGAATATTTACAAGAGATTGGCGTATTACAAAAATAATCTATAAATACATACGCACTTCCCTATTACTAAATTGGGGAGTGCGTATTTTACTATCTTATTACCCATTTCATAAACCTTTACTTACATATGGTAAAAGTACTTTCTGATTTTTCAGTCTATTTTAAAAAATCACAATTATCGGTTTACAGACACAATTGCCATATGTATAATATAAAACATAGCAATTGAATAAGAAATTGATGAGGCGCATCAATCATCAGTATATATTAGATAAACTGTCTGCAACAGCTAATATAGAAAGGGTGCGATGCCGAAATGAATCATAATCGCAGCTATGATTTGTTGGACTTTGTGGTTAAGAGCTGAAAGTTTGTCATTATTATTTAATAATGGAGTGCATCACTTGTATATAAATCACGAACAAGTTCGCACTTCCGAACTTGTTCTTTTTTATAGCGTGTGCCTCCCTATATTTTAGGAGGTAAAGTTTTGAAGCGAAGTGTTTTGAAGTTCGGTGGTTCATCCGTCGCTAATTTTATAAAGATAAAAAATATTGCAGAAATGCTTAAGAACCGTGTGGATGACGGTGAACAATTAATTGTAGTTGTTAGTGCTATGGGTAAAACAACAGATCAATTAATGGATAATGTATCAAATCTTACTGCTACACCTAAAGATGAGGAACTCGCCCTACTTTTAACGACCGGTGAACAACAGACGGTATCATATTTATCCATGGTGTTAAATGATATCGGTGTTAATGCTAGAGCAATGACTGGTTATCAAGCAGGTATTAAAACGATTGGCCATCATTTAAAAAGCAGAATTGCTGAAATCAATCCAGAAACATTTGATAAAGCATTCACCGACAAAGATGTGTTAGTCGTTGCTGGTTTCCAAGGTATTAATGACGCATTTGAACTTACAACGTTAGGACGTGGAGGATCAGATACAACGGCAGTTGCAATTGCTGCAAGTAATCAAATTCCATGTGAAATATATACTGACGTTGATGGCGTTTATGCCACTGACCCTCGAATATTAAGTAAGGCAAAACGTTTAGATTATGTTTCTTATGAAGAAATGATGGAAATGAGTGCATTAGGTGCAGGCGTTCTTGAAACTCGAAGCGTAGAACTTGCTAAGAACTATGATATCCCATTGTATCTCGGTAGAACTTTATCAAATGAGAAAGGAACATGGATTATGTCAAGAACAGACTTATTAGAGAAAAAAGCTGTAACAGGTGTAGCATTAGATAAGCATATGATGCACGTTACAATTAGTTATCCCCTACCTGATAATCGTCTTTTAACGCAATTGTTCACAGCATTAGAAGAAGGTTCAGTAAATGTGGATATGATATCCCAAATAGTTAACGTTGAAGGATTGCAGCTATCATTCTCTATTAAAGATAGTGATGTACAACAAATTTCAACTATTTTGAGTAACCTTTCTTCTTCATTTAACGCATTGGATTATAAAATTAATGAAGAATACGTTAAAATTTCGCTTATTGGTTCGGGTATGAGAGATATATCGGGCGTTGCATCAAAGGCTTTCATTACTTTAATTAATGCAAATATCCCATTCTATCAAACTACAACATCTGAAATTAGTATTTCTTATGTGATAGATGCTGATAATGGGGAAAAAGCGGTTGAAGTATTATACAATGCATTTGATATTTAAACATCAACATGCTACTTATAAATAATTTTTTTAAAATTCAAACAAATGATATTGGAGTGACTTTTATGACAAGATTAGCAGTAGTCGGAGCAACAGGTTTAGTTGGAACAAAAATGTTAGAAACAATTGATCGCAAAAACATCAAGTTCGATGAGTTAGTATTATTCTCATCAGCTAGATCAGCAGGAAAAGAAGTTCAATTTCAAGGCCAAACGTATGTTGTACAAGAATTAACAGAAGAAGCAGCAAGTGAAAAATTTGACTACGTTCTAATGAGTGCCGGTGGTGGCACAAGTGCACAATTCGCCCCAATCTTTGAAAAGGCAGGTGCAATTGTCATCGATAACTCTAGTCAATGGCGCATGACTGAAGATATTGACTTAATTGTACCTGAAGTAAATCAACCTGAATTTAAGCGCGGCATTATTGCCAACCCTAACTGTTCTACAATTCAATCAGTAGTACCATTAAAAGTATTACAAGATCAATTTGGTTTAAAACGTGTTGCATATACAACTTATCAAGCTGTTTCAGGTTCAGGTATTAAAGGTAAAAGAGATTTAGCTGAAGGTGCAAATGGTAAAGAACCAGAAGCGTATCCTCACCCTATTTATAATAATGTATTACCACATATTGATGTATTCTTAGAGGATGGATATACAAAAGAAGAACAAAAAATGATTGATGAAACACGCAAGATTTTACATGAGCCTGAATTAAAAGTAACTGCAACATGTGCACGTGTTCCAGTACAAGATAGTCATAGTGTTGAAATTGACGTTACTTTAGATAAGGAAGCAACTGTACAGGAAATTAAAGATTTATTTGATAAAGACGAACGTGTTGTATTAGTTGATAATCCTGAAAAAAATGAATATCCTCAGGCACTTAACTCTACTGGTAGAGATGAAGTATTTGTAGGCCGTATCCGTAGAGATGACTCATTAGATAATACATTCCACGTTTGGTGCACATCTGACAATTTATTGAAAGGTGCAGCATTGAATGCAGTACAAGTATTAGAGCAAGTAATCAATTTAAAAGGAGCTAGATAATATGCCACATTTATTCGAAGGTGTGGGAGTAGCACTTGCTACCCCATTCACAAATAATGAAGTTGATTATAATGCATTAGAGAGACATGTAGATTTCCTATTAAACAATGATGTAAAAGCAATTATTGTTAATGGAACTACAGCTGAGAGCCCTACTTTAACTGAAGAAGAAAAAGAACAAGTATTGGAGTCAGTTATAAAGCAAGTTAATCATCGTGTGACTATTATTGCAGGTACAGGTACGAATAATACTGCCAAATCAATTCAAGCATCTCAACGCGCTAAAGCACTTGGTGCAGATGCAATTATGTTAATTACCCCCTACTACAATAAAACAAATCAACGTGGCTTAGTTAAACACTTCGAAACGATTGCGAATGAAGTTGAATTGCCAGTTGTACTATATAATGTACCTTCTCGTACAAATATGACAATTGAACCAGAGACAGTTGAAACATTAAGTCATAACCAATATATTGTTGCAATCAAAGATGCCACAAATGACTTTGAATATTATGAAGACGTTAAAAGTCGTATCAATCAAGAAGAAGTCGCTTTATATAGTGGTAATGATGATAATGTTGTCGAATTTTATCAAAGAGGTGGCAATGGTGTTATCTCAGTTATTGCAAATGCAATTCCTAAAGAATTCCAAGCTTTATATGATGCTAAACAAAGTGGACAAGATATTTCAAACGATTTCGAACCAATTAGTAAATTATTAGATGCCCTTTCTGTAGATGTTAATCCTATTCCAATTAAAGCGTTAACAAGTCATTTAGGTTTTGGTAATTATGAATTGCGTTTACCACTTCTTCCGTTAGAAGATGCAGATGCCAAAGTCTTAATCAATGCATTTGAACAGTTTAAAGCAGGTGAACTTTAATGAAAATTTTACTTATTGGTTACGGTGCAATGAATCAAAGAGTAGCTCGCTTAGCAGAGGAAAAAGGTCATGAAATTATGGGTGTTATTGAACCTCAAAAAAATGAGACAACACCATATACACACTATGATCACATTGCTGATGCACAAAATGAAGCGGATGTAGCGATTGATTTTTCAAATCCTAATCTATTGTTACCACTTCTTGAAGAAGAGTTTCAATTACCTTTAGTTATAGCTACTACAGGTGAAAAGGAAAAATTAGTTGAAAAGTTAAATGAATTAAGCCATAACATGCCCATATTCTTTAGTGCAAATATGAGTTATGGTGTACATGCTTTAACTAAAATATTAGAAGCAGCTGTACCACTTCTTCAAGATTATGATATCGAGTTGACTGAAGCACATCATAATAAAAAAGTAGATGCTCCTAGTGGTACATTAGTAAAAATATATGATGTTATTAAAGACTTACGCCAAAATATCACACCAGTTTATGATCGACATGAACATACAGAACAACGCACTAAAGATGAAGTTGGCATTCACTCTATTCGTGGTGGGACTATTGTAGGTGAACATGATGTATTATTTGCAGGAACAGATGAAACCATTACAATCTCACATAAAGCACAGTCTAAAGATATTTTTGCAAATGGAGCAATCACTGCTGCTGAAAAATTAATAAACCAATCTAGCGGTTATTACACGTTTGACAACTTATAAGATATAAAATCTAGAAAATATTAAGGAGAGACTTAAATTATGGTACAACATTTATCAGCTGAGGAAATTATTCAATATATTAGTGACGCCAAAAAATCTACACCATTAAAAGTATATGTTAATGGTAATTTTGATGGTGTTACCTTCCCTGATTCTTTTAAAGTATTTGGTTCCGACAATTCTAAAGTAATCTTTTGTGAAGCCGATGATTGGAAACCATTCTATGAATCAAATCAAAATACAATTACTGAGTTAGAAATTGAAATGGATCGTCGTAATTCTGCAATTCCACTTAAAGACGTAACAAACACAAATGCGCGTATTGAACCAGGTGCATTTATACGTGAACAAGCTATTATTGAAGACGGTGCTGTCGTTATGATGGGCGCAACAATCAACATTGGTGCTGTAGTTGGTGAAGGAACTATGATTGATATGAATGCTACATTAGGCGGTCGTGCGACAACTGGTAAGAATGTGCATGTAGGTGCTGGCGCAGTTCTAGCTGGCGTAATTGAGCCTCCTAGTGCTTCACCAGTAGTCATAGATGATAATGTATTAATTGGTGCTAATGCAGTCATTTTAGAAGGTGTTCATGTTGGCGAAGGCGCGATTGTCGCTGCAGGTGCTATTGTTACTCAAGATGTTCCAGCTGGTGCAGTCGTAGCTGGTACCCCTGCTAAAGTGATTAAACAAACTTCGGAAGTAGAAGACTCTAAACGTGAAATTGTTTCAGCATTAAGAAAATTAAATGACTAATGATATGAGTATTTGATGAGTGGTAATGACAAAAGACTATTTTATAGCTGTATTGCATAATCACAATGGCCTTATTGAACTGAGAAGGCGCTTAACTGAGCTCTTCTCAGTTTTAGTTATTCTTATGAAGAGTGGATTTGGCATAATAAAGCGTATTTATTTAGAATTTTTACCAATAGACCCAAGCAGTGGACAAATAATCCATGCGACTCTATTTCAAAATTAAGACTATTTTAAATTAATATCACCTCATACATAAAAAGATGAAATAAGTTACAATATTAATAAGACAAATTAAGTTAATAAAGGAATGATATGATGAGTGAATTAGAGTTTGTAACTAAACATAGAAGACATTTACATCAACATCCAGAATTAAGTTTACATGAATTCGAGACGACAAAATACATTACACAGTTTTTAGACGAATTAGGAGTGTCATATGAGCGCCCTCTTGAAACTGGTGCAATAGCATACTTAAACGGTAATAGTGATCATACCATTGCATTTCGTGCGGATATCGATGCGTTACCAATTTTTGAAGAAAATGATGTCGATTATCGAAGTCAAACGGATAATGTAATGCATGCATGTGGTCACGACGGACATACAACGGCATTAATGTTATTTGTTAAACGCTGCAAAGAAATGTTCGATAAAGGAACGCTTCCACACAACGTTGTATTCATCTTCCAACCTGCCGAAGAAACTGGTGGCGGAGCGAATCGTCTAATTAAAGCAGGTGCGTTTAATAACTATCCAATAGAAGCTGTTTTTGGCATCCATGTTAATCCATTTGCCGATGAAGGACAAGTTGTTATCCGTGATGAAGAAATTACAGCAAGTGCAACTGAATATCGCTTCTTCTTAAAAGGATTATCAAGTCATGTTGCAGATAAAGAGCAAGGTCATTCCTGTGGTGAAGCCCTTCTACACGTTCTAAATCAAGTAGGACAAATACAACAGTATCATCTTAATGGCTTAAAACGAAATATTGTTCATATGGGTCATTTTGAAGCTGGAGAAGCTATTAACACTGTAGCTAGCCATGGATATTTAGAAGGAACGATTCGAACTTATGATCCAAATGATTTAAATGTAGTAAAAACACAAATGCATAAAATTGCTGAGAGTGTAAGCTTATTATTTAATGTGGATTGTGAAGTGAAATTTGAAGAAGGCTACCCACCTACTATGAACAGCCCTAAATTGCGTGCGAGTGTAGAACAAGCAATTAATGCTGCAAATCTAGAAGTTATAGATAAACCCCTACCATTTTTATTTGGTGAAGACTTTAGCTTCTATGGTCAACAGTTAGCCCCTGCCTACTTTGCATTCGTTGGTACGCGTAATGAAGACAAAGGTTATGTGACTGGACTTCATACGTCTCATCTTAATTTTGATGAGAAAGTATTAATCTATGTAGCAAATTATTATGAACAATTATTAATGCATTATGGAGAGGAGTAATTCACATTGACAGCAATATGGTCCGTCGATAAAGAAGCGTTTTTACAAAATGCTATTAAAGTTAAAAATGATAATTCAATTATGGCTGTGGTGAAGAACAACGCTTATCATTATGGTTTGGAGTTTGCTGTTACTACTTTTTTAAAAGCTAGAATTAATACATTCAGCACTACCTCTTTAAAAGAAGCCATTAAAGTACGAGAAATAGCACCTGATGCCACTATATTCTTAATGAACGCTGTTTATGATTTTGAAAAAGTAAGAAAATATCAAATACAAATGACTTTACCGTCATTAGCCTATTATTACAAATATAAGAATGATTTGAATGGTATCAAAGTGCACTTAGAATTTGAAAATTTACTTCATCGTTCAGGATTTAAAACATTAGAAGAAATTAGAGAAGTACTCAATGATCATTATATTAACTCAAATGAAGACAAAATGATTATTAGTGGATTGTGGACGCACTTTGGTTATGCAGATGAATTTGATGTGCCTGAGTATAGTATAGAACGTGAAGCATGGTTAAATATAGTCGATACCTTATTAGATGAGGGTTATCAATTTGATTTAATTCATGCGCAAAATAGTGCAAGTTACTATCGTGAAGGTCAGAAACTTTTACCCTATCATACACATGCGCGTGTAGGCATTGCATTGTATGGTTCTCGACCATATAGTGATTTAGATGAGTATAGTATTAAACAATCTCTTACTGTAAAAGGTAATGTGATACAAGTGCGTGAAGTGAATGATGGAGATAATTGTGGGTATAGTTTTGCATTTGAAGCTACAAGAGATCATACGCGATTAGCAGTTGTAGATGTAGGCTATGGAGATGGTATTCTTAAATCGAGAGCTAAACATGAAGCTTTAATTAAAGGTAAACGCTACCCTATTCGCGCATTAATGATGAGTCACATGTTTGTAGAAGTTGATGATGAAGTCCATGCACAAGATGAAGTGATATTATATAATAACGATATACGCATTGATGAATATACATTCAAAGGTGTAGGCGCTAACTCAGAACAACTTAGTGCGATGAATCATGATTCTCTCATAAAGGAGTATAGATAAAAATGGCATTAAAATATAATGAATATGGTGAATTAACTATGGCAGGTACAAGTTTAAAAACACTTGCTCAAAGTTTTGGTACCCCTACTATTGTTTATGACGAAGATGAAATTCGCAATCAAATGCGTAGATACCATAAAGCTTTTCAAAAAAGCGGTTTGAAATATAATATTTCATATGCTTCGAAAGCATTTACATGTATCCAAATGGTCAAATTAGTACAAGAAGAAGACTTACAATTAGATGTAGTTTCTGAAGGTGAATTATATACTGCATTAGAAGCAAAGTTTGACCCAAGTAAGATCCACTTTCATGGAAATAACAAAACTAAACGTGAAATACAATACGCTTTAGAAAGTGGCGTTGGTTATTTTGTTATCGATTCACTTGAGGAAATTGATTTAATCGACAGATATGCGAGCGACACTGTAAATGTAGTATTACGCGTAAATCCTGGTGTTGAAGCACATACGCATGAGTTTATTCAAACTGGCCAAGAAGATAGTAAATTCGGTTTATCAATTCGCCATGGCTTAGCGATTGAAGCGGTTAATAAAGTGAGCGACTCTAAACGTTTACATCTAAAAGGTATTCACTTCCATATTGGTTCTCAAATCGAAGGAACTGAAGCGATGATTGAAACTGCTAAGATTGTGCTTAACTGGCTTTCTGAAAATGATATCAAAGTTGAATTACTTAATCTAGGTGGAGGTTTCGGTATCAAATACGTTGAAGGAGACGTAAGCTTCCCTATTGAAGAAGGTATTGCAGAAATTACAGATGCAATCAAAGCTGAAACTGAACGTCTAAATTATGAAGTACCGGAAATTGGTATTGAACCAGGCCGTTCTATTGTTGGAGAAGCTGGAATTACTTTATACGAAGTAGGTACAATTAAAGAAATTCCTGAAGTAAACAAATATGTTTCAATTGATGGTGGCATGAGCGATCACATTAGAACTGCATTATATGGTGCCAAATATCAAGCATTATTAGTAAACCGTCATGAAGAAGCTGATGAAACAGTAACAATTGCTGGTAAATTATGTGAATCAGGTGACATCATTATTCGTGATGCGAAACTCCCTTCTTCTGTTCAACGTGGTGATTACCTAGCGATTCTTTCTACAGGAGCATATCATTACTCAATGGCTTCTAATTACAACCAAATGCAGAAACCACCTGTATTTTTCATAAAAGATGGTAAAGCACGTGAAGTTATTAAACGCCAATCATTACGTCAATTGATTATTAACGACACTAAATAAAAATTAACAATAAAAAAATAATTCTTAAGAATGTTAAAAGAGAAGTTTAAACTTAAAACCTACGTAGACTTTATAAATTTTGCTACGTAGGTTTTTAATATCTTAATAATTAATTTTATTATTAAGATATATGATTACTAATATTGTAATTTTTTAAAAATAAGTTTTGATACAAGATATATAACTACTATGTATAATAAAGTAATAACACTCATTATTAATAAATTTTTTGGAAAGCTAATATTACTATCTAATTTGATAAAATTAGATAGTAAAAGCTTAATTTTATCAATACTGTCTGTAACTTTTATGAGAATATATCTTGTAATTAAAGTAATAATAGTTACTCCAGTATTGAAATGTATAGATGCAATAAGTGAAAAAAATATTAAAATAGCATCGGTAAAAAATAAGACTATCAAATTTGTCATTAAATAATGATTATATTTAGTATCTTTTAATAATTTCGTTTGTCAAAATAAACTAGACAATTTCTCATCTTCGATGAAACTCATAAATACTTCCAATGGTGTTTTATAGCCCAGCGATTTTCTGGGACGATGATTTATATTTTGAGCAACACTAATGATAAGATCATCAGTGACTGAATTAAAGTCTAATTCTTTATCTAATCCATTGCGTCTAAGTATCCCGTTAGAATGTTCATTCAATCCACATTGCGACGGAGTGTCGGGGTCAGCAAAGAATATCGAGATATCGTATCGGTTACAGATTGTTTTCCAGTTGGAGAGCTCCTTACCACAATCGAAAGTAATCGATTTAAATATATGAGGAGGTAAAGCTGAAAACATAGAGTGAAGAGCATCTTCAATATCATCTGCCTTGCGGCTTTGAGGTCGTATAGTGATAATCATCTTAGTGATTCTTTCTACTAAGGTTATGACAGCACTCCCATGATTACGGCCAATGATAGTGTCACCTTCAAGATGACCAAATTCTTGCATAATCACTTCTCCTTTCTCCTACTTATCAGTATAATAATATATATAATAAAAAATGATATTGTATTTTGTACTATTGAATTAAAAACAAACTTTCTTTATAAAAAATGAGATTAATGAAACAAATTGATAGTTTCATTAATCTCATTTTTCGTAGAACTTTTTTCTTAAGCAATTTTAACTTAAAAATAAAAAAACACCCTACATCTTGGTAAGGTGTTACTAAAGTCAATATTTTACAATCTATTTATTATAGTTTAACAACGTTTGCAGCTTGAGGACCGCGATCGCCTTCAACTACTTCAAATTCAACTGATTGACCTTCTTCTAATGATTTGTAACCATCTTGGTTAATTGCTGAAAAGTGTACGAATACGTCGTTTTCACCTTCAACTTCGATAAAACCAAAACCTTTTTCAGCGTTAAACCATTTAACTGTACCTTGTTTCATAATTCTGAAACCTCCAAGACTAAATTCTTTCAATATGCATTATTCGCATATTACAAAAAATACATGTGACAATTATGTATTAATAACAAAACGCTATATATAACTCTTACAGATATTCTTTGCAATATGGAATAAAACCATTGCTTAATAATAATTATATGTTAGTTCTTACCAAATTGCAATACAATTATAGAAAATTATCTTTTAATTAATTTTTGGTAGATTATAATATACTTCTTTATTATTTAATACAATAAAACTATAAAATATTTGTAAATCTTCTTCACAATCTTCACAAAAGTTTAAATCGCAATTGTTATAAAACGCATGAATATTGTATTTTCCAACAACATAATTATCGTAATAATCTTTACTTTTTGAAATTATGTTAATGTAGTAGTTTAGCATTTCATCATATGAAGTAAATTGATATTGCTCTATAATTTTATCTGTCCAGTCACTAAATAACCACCATCCCTCATAGTCAGCTCTAATTTTGGCAACTGTCCACATATATATTTCCCCTTTCAATTAGCCTATAATAATTATTTTAACTATTTTATATCTGAATTAAAAATATAATGTCTCATACTTTTGTCCGATAGCCTATTTATTCCATAGTAATTATTAGTTTTTTAGTATAAAACTTCGTATAATAAGTATAAGGAGTGATACTATGAAGCAAAAGCATTTACAAGTGTTTGGGACGGTTCAAGGTGTAGGCTTTCGATATTATACACAAAGATTAGCGAATAAGTATCATATTCTAGGCACTGTCCAGAATGTAGATGATTATGTTGAAATATATGCAATAGGTAATGACGATGACATCCAACAGTTTATTAATGCTGTAACTGAGGGTGCATCACCTGCTTCACATGTTACACACTATGAGCTTGAAGATACTAATGTGAGTGAAGATTTTTCTGATTTTAAATCGATTTAAATATAAAAAGGAAGATGTAATTTGAGATATAATATTTCTCGACTTTTAGGCGTAATTGTAGGAATTCCAGTAGCTATGGTATCTTGGATGGTCAGCGTATTTAGCTTTGATCTTTCATTTATTATTGACGCTTTGGTTGGTATTGGGATGTTTTTTGTGTCCTACTTCCCTACTCAACGACTCACGTCTAGGAAGTATTTAACAGAAATTGGTCTTTCACGAAGAGACTATCATTACGTAAGCAACCATTTAAAGCAAACACAAGATAAGATACGAACAATATTAAAATCATTTGTTAATGTAAGATCTATTCAAGATTTCAGACAAATCAATGATATATATAGGATTTCAAAATCAATTCATTTTGCTGTTAAACAAAGGCCAGCAATGTTTTTTAAAGTAGAGAGTTTCTTTTATTCGCATATAGATAATGCGCTAAATTTAATAGAGTCATATACTCGATTAGCAAAAATGCCGAAAAAAACTATTGAAGAAAAACAAAAATTAGAACATACTCGTATAACTTTAGATGAAGTTAAACGTACGTTGATTGCTGATCTGAAGAGAATCAATGAAGATGATTACGAGCGTCTAGATGTTGAAATGGAAATTAACAAATTAGAACAAAAACGTCATAAAGATAACTAGAATAAAGAAATGGAGCGATTTTTTAAATGCCTCGAAATGATCAATTTAACAACTCACATCCATTAGATGATTATATAGTACAACAACAACTAAAAAACCTAGATAATAATAGCAATGTCAGTCTAGCGAATCAAAATACAGTTTTAGATGATTTTCAGCAACAATTCAGTGATAAAGAAATGCAAAAAATTGAAAGTATTAGTCAACAAATTAAACCTTTAGACAATGATGGTCTATTATCATATGGCTCACATTTGCAAGAAAATATGTCTCAATTCTCACATAAAATGCTGGATGAAGTGCAGACTAAAGATATTGGACCTGTTGGAGATTCACTTAATCAATTAATGACTAAGTTAAAAGCTGTAAATCCTGATGAGTTAAATCCAGAGAAACAATCCAAACTTAAGCGCTTTTTTAAACGTACCAAAGCTTCAATTAATGAA
Source organism: Staphylococcus sp. HMSC62B09 (assembly GCF_001839115.1). Taxonomy (NCBI): domain Bacteria; kingdom Bacillati; phylum Bacillota; class Bacilli; order Caryophanales; family Staphylococcaceae; genus Staphylococcus; species Staphylococcus sp. HMSC62B09. The sequence continues at coordinate 30,042 of NZ_KV840151.1, read as the reverse complement.
GTGTTTTCTAGGATGCAATCAGTAAGTTCCCAAATTGATAGAATTACAATTCAGCTTGATAAACACAAAAATAATCTATCAAAAGATATCAAATTATTAGACGGATTATATCAACAAAATAAAGATTACTTTGATGATGTTAATTTATATATCGCCGCCGCTAAAAGAAAAAAACATGAAATACAAACGAACGACATTCCGAAACTACAAGAACATGCCAATCAAACTGGTAATCAAATGGATATACAAGCCGTAGCGGATATGGAGCAATTTGTTGATCGCTTAGATAAGCGTATTTATGATTTACAATTATCTCGTCAAATTGCAATACAAACTGCACCACAAATTCGCATGATTCAAAACGTTAATCAAGCATTGGCTGAGAAAATTCAAAGTTCTATTCTTACAAGTATTCCACTTTGGAAAAATCAGATGGCAATTGCCCTTACGTTAATGAGACAGCGTAATGCAGTGTCTGCCCAACGTGCCGTAACAGATACAACCAATGATTTACTTACTCAGAATGCGGCTATGTTAAAACAAAATGCCATTGAAACTGCTACGGAAAATGAGCGTGGCATTGTAGACATTGAAACACTTAAAACAACGCAAAGTGATATTATTGAAACAATTGAACAAACACTTCAAATCCAACAAAATGGTCGTCAAAAGCGTAAAGAGGCTGAGAAAGAACTTGTTGGCTTAGAAGATGAATTAAAACAACACTTACTTTCGATGAAGAAGGAATAGCTAAAATGATTAAAGCACATCACAACTCAAAATGAGTATGATGTGCTTTTTTATTATAATTAATTCGTTTAGATAGCTATTCTTTTTGATAAACAATATGGTCTTGGTTTACGAATTTAGCAACGACATATCCAATAATAGTTGCGACTACTGCTATTGGAAACCATTCTAAAGAATATTGCTTTAACGGTAAAGCATCTATAAATGACATCTTCACCCAACCATTAGTACTTATAACACTTAATATTGAAACAATACTAATAACTGCAATTGGTACTTGCTGTGCAACTGGTTTAGTTGGAATGAATCGTGCAAGTAAAATTAGTAATACAACAGTTATTGCTATAGGATAAATAACGCTCAATACTGGTACTGACATAGAAATTACAGCATTTAAACCTAAATTTGCCAGTATGAAACTAATCAAAGTAAAGAATATTGTATAAGCTTTGTATGAAACTTTAGGGAATATTCTATTAAAATATTGACTTACAGATACAATTAAGCCACAAGCAGTTGTTAAACAAGCGAGTGCAACGATAATACCCAATAAATATTTACCGAAGATACCAAAACCATTCGCCGCCATTGTTGTTAATAAATAAGCACCAACATTTTGATCTTTAGCTGTCAGATTTTTAAGTGTCGCGCTGTCAACGTTCATATGATTGCCTATAAATCCTAATGAAACATATATAAATACAAGCGCTATGGCTGCAATTAAGCCTGACATAACTGTTTGTTTAAATATTTGATTTGCATGTTTAACCCCTGTAGCTTTTATCGCGTTAACTACTATCATTGAAAAAGCAATTGCTGCGATTGCATCCATAGTTAAATACCCTTCTGTAAAGCCTTTTGAGAAACTTCCAATAGCTGAATTGTAATCAACCTTGTTTCCATGAGATGGTGCATTACCATTATAATCAACAAATCCTTTAATAATCATTGCTAAAATTGTTATTAATAATAATGGTGTTAATAAAGATCCTATACGATCTACAATTTTACCTGGATTTATACATAGGTAAAGAACGACTAGGAAATAGATAAGAGTGAATATAAATAACACTAAATTACTATTCGTATGAGCAATTGGTGTCACAGTCATCTCAAATGAAGTCGAAGCTGTACGCGGAATTGCAAACAGAGGCCCTATTGTTAAATATATAATAATTAAAAATATTACAGAAAATTTAGGTGATATTTTATTTAATGAACCAACATAGCCTTGCTTATCTAATGCGCCAACGATAACGCCTAACAATGGTAAGCCGATTCCTGTTAAACAAAATGCGATAACTGCTGGCCAAAAGAAATGACCACTATCTTGGCCTAAATTTGGTGGGAAAATAAGATTACCTGCGCCAAAAAACATAGCGAATAATGTAAATCCTACTATCCAAGTATTCTTATTCATAGAATTGCTCCTTTTTATGTGTATGTTTGCAATATTAAACATTCTAGCATAAAAAGGATTTACAAGTCTATGTGATTTCAGAAAATTTGAAAAGTTGATAAATATTTAAAATAGAAATCATATATCTATTAAAATGATTTTAGAAGTAATTTTTTTAGTAATGGCGATAAATGACTCGGCAAGTTTTCTACACCTTCTACAAATAATGCGTATTGACCATAAATGTTATGAATGGTTTGTTCAATATCTTCTGTTATAACATCTTGACTCAAAAACACATTAAATACTTCAATACCATATTTGCGGGCCATTTCTACACCTTCATAAGTGTCTAAAATACCATCTTGTGCATAATTGTAGGCTGAAGGCTCACCATCGGAAAATACTATCAAGAAACGTTGATTATGACTTCTTCTTAGCAAGCGTTCGCTAGCAATACGTATAGCTACGCCATCACGGTTATCATCTTGTGGGTGTAAAGACATGATTCGAGGGCCACTTTTTTCCATGGTTGAATAATCATAATGAACAATTTCATCAATGATGTTAGGCTGTTTACGATCATCAGAATCAAATGCATCTTCATTGAACGCAAGTATTTCATGTTTAACATTTAATGCTTTCAATGTTTCGTGGAAAAGAACAACCCCTTTGATTGTCTCTTCCATCTTATCGAACATACTTGCAGATGCATCAATTAATAAAGTAAAAGTGGCATCAAACGTTTTACTTAAATCTTGTTTTTTATAAAATAATTTATATTGATCATCGATAAACCAATTTGTTAAATCTCTTTGCAAACGACCTTTAGTAAGGTTATGTCGCTCATCAACATGTTCGCGATCAATAGTTTTCTTGATAATTTGAATTAAATCCTTAGTTTCAAATTGAACATCGTTTTTAACATTTTGATACTCTAATAAGTAATCCGGTTCGATATCGGGAACATTCCATTTAACTTCTACATTTTCATTAATCCCTTTAAGTGCGAATGATGCATTCTCTCCTATAGAGCCACCTTCATCATTATTTAATGTATTGTCAGAACCGCGACCCTTTTTGGTCATCATGTCTGTCATATCGTCTGTAGAATCACCTTCACGAGCAGTATCATTATCACTTATTACCTCACTATTCTCGCCCTCATGAAGTTCCATTTCAAGGTAAGCACCGCCTTCTGATTTACTATCTTGGGCATTCGTTTCAGCTTCAGCAGTCTCAGAGTCAGTATCCTCAGAGGTATTGTCTTTTCCATCTACATTACTCGCATCTGTACGTTTTAACTCATCAAACGTCATTTCATGGATTGCCTCATATACACGACGAGGGAGATGATAATATTCATTTAACATATCTTTGGTTAACATATCATCAATTTGGAACATGATACGTTGAGCTAAGTACATATTATCTTCTGATGTTTCATTTTGGAAAAAGTTAGGCAGATATTGAAACATAGAATTCAAAATATCGTCTAATTGTGAATGCATCATTGGAATATCAAAGAAATTCTGACTAAGAAATGCTTTTTCTAAATATAAAAATAGTAAATCAGTATACACAGTTTTAGTTTTATAGAATTTAATTTGAGATTCAGTATAAGACAATCTCGTTTGTAAACGTAAATCTATTAATTTAGAAGTACTTGGGCGTTCATTACGAATATGATTAAACACGCGCATATCTTCTAGTAATCTAAAAATTTGCTGATAAAACTTAGGGTGTTCAAACTCATTATCATGTAATACTTCATTCACAATAGATTCATCCATCATTTGATACCCATAGGCTGCGAGCATCACGTCAGTTTTAAGTCCGGCTTTCTCTATATGCTCGGGACGGTGCGACCAGAACCAACTTGTGATCAATATGTTATTAATTGGATCATAGTAAGGGAATTTTTGAATTTTAACTTGTGTTTGCTCATTTTTAAGAAGTAAGCGCGCTAAGTCCTGTAGCATCATAACTTGCTTAGCATCTAATTGCTCATCATTAAATTTGATAAAACGATCGCTCATAATAATCCCTCTCTAAAAGTTTAATTCAATCGCATTTTTTATTGCTTGTTGTTCACGCTCATCTTCTAATTTATCGATAATTGTGCGTTGAATAGCACGCTCAATTGGCATTACAGTAATTAAGTCACTTAAATCTATTAATGCTCTGATACTAGCTGCTTCTTCAGAAATTTGTCCTTGTTTAGACATTGTACGTAAATCTTCATTGAATTTGATAATTTGTTCAATAATAGCATCATCTTGAAGTTGACTTTGTTGCTTAATAACGTCTTTTAATATTTCACCGTCTATATAATCTACTTGAATAACAACAAAACGGTTTTTCAAAGCTTCGTTCATAGGAAGTGTACCTACATAGCCTTCATTAATTGCGGCAATAACGTTGAATCCTGGCGCCGCTTTTATCACTTCTCCAGTGAATGGGTTTGTAAGTTGACGACGATAATCTAGAACACCATTTAGTATTGGTAAGGTTTCAGGTTTGGCCATATTTATTTCATCAATATAAAGGATATGTCCTTCACGCATTGCTTTAATTACAGGACCATCTATAAAAACAATTTCTTGTTGACCTTGTTCGTTTGTTTTAATTGTCTTAAAACCAAGTAGACTTTCAGCGTCTAAATCTACTGAACAGTTAACTTGATGCATTGGTGTATTAACAGCTGCACTAAGTGTTTCCGCTAATTTGGTTTTACCAGAACCTGTTGGCCCTTTAAGTAATATATTTTTATTTAAATTAAATAATGCTTTAGCATCGTTAAATACGGATTCATCTGAATTAATATATTGATTCTTAATCATTTTTGTAGTTTACTCTCCTTCTTTAAAATGAAAAATAGACTAAGAAGTTGCATTGAAAAAGTAATGTTGAGTATATTTCAACGGTTACATCACTTTTTCAAAATAACCCCCAAGTCTTGATTAAATCATGAACATGCTTAATTATTGATACTAAACTTCTTTAAAGTACGTTTTATAATAACCACCGACTAAACCAGAATTATCAATAATTTGATAGTATTCCTCAGTTTCATTAATAACATCATATTGCTTTCCAACAGTTAACATATCAGAAACTGTAAATTTCTTAGCATCTGTATTAATTACTTCAACTTTTTTAATAGGTGTACGTGTTTTCCATGTTTCATGTAACATTGCCATAAATTTCATGCCTCCATATAATTATTGTTTTACTTTTCTAATGTATAAATAAATGAGATGCCACTATTCTCAGTAATACGTAGTGATTGAGCATCGCCTTGATTTAATGTCTGATAAGGAATGCCAATGTCATCTAATTCCTTTTGTGCATTGTTGAATGCTTCAACTGAATTTGCACTAAATTCAATTTGCTCAACGATGCCTTCTTCTTTTAATTCAATAGGTTCATTAGGCTGATATAAATGAAGTTCACCACCTAAACCACCTTCGCCAATTTGAAATACTTGTATCACTTGGTCAGGAAACTCTGTTGATTCGTACTCAGCATAATGAGTTAAGTTAAATACATTCTTTAGGATAGATGCTGTAACTGGCAATTCATTAACTTTAATAATGATAGGACCAAGTCCCTGAATTTGGTGTAGCGGATTTACTGTACTATCAAAAGTGGGTGTGCCTAGTCCGACGCCCGTATTATGTTCATTCGAATAAATATCAAAAATTTGATGGTTGCTATCTTCGAAATTAAAATGCTTATTACCGTTTAACTCAGTAATTTCACTTGCTTGAATTTGATTATCTTTAAAAATCGTTTGATACTCATCCAATCCTGAATCTGTCGGCGTTCTCAAACCAACACTAGCGATATGTTGATTTTCATATTCAGAATTTGGCACTTCAACAAAATGTATTCGTGTACCTGGACTTAAATCTGCATCACCAAAACGTAAAGCTTGATTTTTAGATGCTACATTTAGTCCTAAAATATCTTTAAATAGTTTATTTGTTTTAGAAAGATCACTTGTCCCTAATGTGACACTTCTAAGTCCACTCATGCATGACACCCCTAATATTTGTCTTTTCTTAATTATTATAACGCATTTTAAATATGATTTATATCATGAACTATATAATGGACCGTTAATTTAATGAGTTCAAAAAATACATACGAAGAGAAATATAAATTTGATAAAATTCGTATAATGAATATAAATACAAATTTATAATAAATATTAACAAGTCCTCCCCTACCCTTATTCTATAAGGTAGGGGGGTGATTTTAAATATGCCTTTTAACTAATGATTTAATTTTATATAATTAAAAATAGTTCGTTTTTAGTCAATTAGTAATGACTATACTTATAATATAATAGTTGGATTATTTAAGAGATGTAATAATTATTATAAGAATTATCTATTCCATAATTAGTCAATAATATAAACGCTAATTACTTAAATACTTTATTTGCTGTTCTCTAAAAATCACAATCTGAATTTTCTATACAAATGTCTTATGAACTTTTATAAATGAGTGTTATTTATTTTCGGCCAAGTAATATATCTTCTAACTCTTCATCAGAGACTTATATGGCAATTTTAGATAAATCAGCTTCTTTTGTGATTGATTTATATATTCCAAGTAACTTATCCATTTCTTGTTTCTCTTTTCCATTTTTCCTTAATTATTCGTGCACTTGGCATTTTGTGAACTATAACTCTTAATTTTATTTGTTCTTCATTATAACACCTCGATTTATTTTAAGGGCATTGAATATAGTCTTAGCACTGCTTATATAATATTAATTGAATATCATCTTTGGTTTTTTTATGTATTTAATATAACTTACACATAGGCGCATTACCTTTCTTTTTTATTTTGTTTGGTAGCTAATAATTATAGAGGTAATTGCGCCATTTTTGTATTCAAACATAAAAATTGGACTGATGATTTTTAGTCATCAGTCCAATTTATTATAGAGTCAAAAAATACAACGACGATGTGACGCCGTTGTATCAATATTAGTTTGAGGTTATATTCCTTTGAGCTTAGCTTTCTAAAAGTAAATCTTCAGGGCTTTCGATTAATTCTTTAATCGTTTTTAAGAATCCTACTGCTTCTTTACCATCAATAATTCTATGGTCATAACTTAAAGCAATATACATCATTGGTCTATTCTCAATTGTATCTTTATCAATTGCAATTGGACGAGTAATGATTGAGTGCATACCTAGAATAGCTGCTTGGTTACCATTAATAATTGGTGTACTCATCATTGAACCAAATACACCACCATTAGTAATTGTAAATGATCCATTAACCATATCATCTAAACCAAGTTTTTTATCTCTTGCTTTAACTGCTAAGTCAGCAATAGCTCTTTCAAGTTCTGCAAAGTTCTTTTTATCACAATCTCGTACGAAAGGAACTAATAAACCGTCATCAGTAGAAACAGCTACACCTATATCATAATATTGTTTAGTAATCATATCATCGCCGTCGATTTCAGCATTGACTTCAGGATATTTTTTCAATGCAGCAACTGCAGCTTTTGTAAAGAATGACATGAAACCTAGTTTAGTACCATCATGATCTTTAATAAATTGTTCTTTTTTACGTTTACGTAATTCCATTACGTTTGTCATATCTACTTCATTGAATGTAGTTAACATTGCTGTATTATTAGAAACTTCTAATAATTTTTTAGCAGCTGTTTTCTTTCTACGAGACATTTTTTCTCTAATTACAGGTTTATTAGGTGAACCTGTAGATTTTTTAGGTTCTTCTTTTTTGCTTGCTTCTTGAGAAGATTGGGATTGAGCTGCTTTTTGGCTATTTTCGACATCATCTTTACGTACAACATCGTTTCCTTTTCCAGAAACAGTGCTTAAATCTACACCGTTTTCACGTGCATGACGACGAGCTGATGGCGTTGCATTAACACGTTGATTGTTAGGGTTGGATTGTGTTTCTTCATTATTTGATTGAGATTCTTTTGGTTGAGCTGATTGTTTAGTCGCTTCATCATTGTTCGCAGATTGAGATTGGTCTGAAGATTCATCTTTGCTTGAAGAAGCATTACCACTACCTTCGCCAACAGTTGCGATAACTTGGCCGACTTCCACAGTGTCGCCTTCAGAAGCCAATTGTTCTTGAAGTACACCTTCTTCTTCAGAAACAACTTCAACGTTTACTTTATCTGTCTCTAATTCTAGGATAGCTTCGCCTTTTTCAACGCTATCTCCCACATTTTTTAACCATTCTGCAATGGTACCCTCTGTTATAGATTCTGCTAATTCTGGAACTTTTACCTCTGGCATAATATTTCCCCCTAGTTATTTTTCAATACTACTTTCAATAATTTGATTTTGAACAAGTTTATGAATTTCTCCATCACCTTCAGCTGGCGCTGCACGTTGAATTCTACCGTGATAGCTTAAATTAAATTGGTTACCTACAAGTGATTTTAAATAAGGATAAACGAATAACCAAGCGCCTTGATTTTTAGGTTCTTCTTGAACCCAAGATACTGTTTCAAGATTAGGTAATTCATTTAATACTTCTTTAATTTCCCCTTCAGGGAATGGATATAAACGTTCAACTGCAACTAATAAAATTGAATTATCAGGATTTTCAGCTAAATGTTCTTTTAAATCTATGAACATTTTACCTGATGCTAATACAAGTTTAGTCACTTTCTCTTTATTTCCATCCTCGACAATAATAGGTTTGAAACCACCTGAAGTGAATTGATCTATTGGTTTAGCAACTGTTTTATTTCTTAATAAGCTTTTTGGAGACATTACAATTAATGGTCTCATAGCTTCAGTACCTAAACTCTTAGCTTGTGCTCTTAGTAAATGGAAATAGTTACTTGAACTAGATAAGTTAACAACTGTACTATTATTTTCAGCTGCTAGTTGTAAGAATCTTTCTAAACGTGCTGAAGAGTGTTCAGGTCCTTGCCCCTCAAATGCGTGAGGTAAGAATAGCGTTAAACCACTTCTTTCTCCCCACTTAGCACGTGCTGATGACATGAAATTATCGAACATCATTTGAGCCATATTAGAAAAGTCTCCGTATTGAGCTTCCCAAATATTCATGCTATTTTTATTTTCAACATTATAGCCATATTCAAAGCCAACGACAGCTGCTTCAGATAATGGACTATTGTGAACTTCAAATGTGGCTTTTTGATTAGGAACATGATGTAATGGTGTGAATGTATCACCATTTTCTTCATCGTGTAATACAGCATGTCTATGACTGAACGTACCACGCTCACTATCTTGTCCAGTTAATCGAACAGATATGCCATCTTGAACAATCGTTGCAAATGCAAGTTGCTCAGCTTGAGCCCAGTCTACTAAACCATTCTCATTTTCGAAAGGCTCTCTACGTTTTTCAAGAACTTTGTTTAGCTTTTTAAGTACATGGAAATCTTCAGGATATGAAAGCATAGCATCATTAATTTCTTTAAGATGATCTACTGAGAAATCCTTATCATCACTTTGTAAAGGTTCTTGCAATGACTCAGGTCCTTCCATATCTGGATTATCCATTTTATCTGATTTATCAATCTTGTCTTGAGCAGCACGCATTTCTTTTTGAACTTTATCCATTACGTCTTCCATTTGTTCCTTAGAAATAACGCCGTCTTCAACTAACTTATTACCATAAATAATTTCAACTGAATCATGTTTGCGAATATTATGATATGGAAGTGGATTTGTAATCGAAGGTTCGTCCATTTCATTATGCCCGTAACGACGATAGCCAACTAAATCAATTACAAAATCTTTATGAAATTCTTTTCGGAATTCCATTGCAATATCAATAGCTTCAATTGTTGCTTCAACATCATCTGCATTTACATGTAAAATTGGTACGTCATAACCTTTCGCAATATCAGTTGAATATGTTGTTGAACGTCCATCAACTGGTTCCGTAGTGAATCCAATTCTATTATTTGTGATGATGTGTAAGGCACCACCAGTTGAATAACCATCTAGGTTACTTAAATTCATTGTTTCAAAATTAATACCTTGTCCTGGGTATGCAGCATCCCCATGAATTATAATTGGCATACCTTTATGGAAATCTGTAGATGGTTTACCTGCGTGTTTTGTGTCATCTTGTGATGCACGTGTCTTACCAATTACCACTGGCGCAACAATTTCCAAGTGACTTGGGTTATTAGCTAATGAAATTCGTTGTGCAATACCATATGAAGAAGTTGTCTTCACACCACCTAAGTGATACTTCACATCTCCTGTCCATCCAGCAGTTAGTTCAAGACTACCATCTTCTGGTAAGAATTTCATAGGATCTGTGTGCATAAACTCAGAAATCATCATTTCATATGGTTTTTCTAGCACATGAGTTAAAACATTTAAACGACCTCTGTGTGCCATACCAATTTGAATATTGTTAATTTCAACTTCAGCAGCACGTTTTAATGTATGTTGTAACATTGGAACTAATGTATCAACACCCTCAATAGAGAATCGTTTAGCACCAACAAAGTTTTTGTGTAAATACTTTTCAAAGCCTTCTACATGCGCTAAAGTATCAAATAATTTTTTTCTTTCATCATTATTGATATTAGCTCTATATGGTGTTTCAATACGTCGTTTTAACCACGTACGTTCTTTATTATTATTAATATGATTATATTCAAAGGCTATCGGCCCTTTATAACGCTTCTCCATTCTTTCAATTGCCTCGTAAGCATTATCATATATATCTTTGAAATGATCAGATACAATTTCAGCTGAGACATTTTCTAATGTTTCTTTATCTAAGTTAAACTCTTCAATTTCTAACTTAGGAAGATTAGTTCTTTTAGGAGCATTAACAGGGTAAATATCAGCTTTAAGGTGACCGTATTGTCTTATATTGTCGATTAAGCGCATAATACGCTTAATTGTACCATCGCCCGCTGATGAACCACTCCCTTCAGTGGTTGACTTAGCTGCGACATGAGCTTCGCCATTTTTAATAGTGCTGAAAAGAACTTGTAAATCATCAGGCACTGAACTAGGGTCTTGTAGATAGTCATCGTATAAATCTAACATTAAACCTAGGTTAGCACCGAAGTTTACAGGAGCTTCTGTAACATCCTTGTTATCCTTTGCCATAGTATTACCCTCCACAAAATAGTTAAACCGCTTACAAGTCAATAATAGCACTATTTGTGGCTTTGATAAAGTCCATTGACTGAATATTATGGAAAAAACAAAAATACTAAATCTAGTAATTTGAATTTATATGATTTTGTGTGAAAATTGATGGGAAATTTTTCTGAAAATGTGAAATAGAGATAGTTTGAATGAGTATTTTAATTGTAGATGATTATTTGAAAGAAAGTTATGCATTAAAAAACCGGAACAATTTAATTGTCCCAGCTTCGATTTAAACATTTATTTAAATATAATTTTAAACGTTGTATATTGGTTTACTTCGCTGTCAACAGTTATATATCCACCATATTGTTGTACTATCTTCTCAGCAATTGAAAGCCCTAAGCCATTGCCACCCTGACTTCTTGCGCGGGATTTATCAACTCTATAAAAACGATCAAAAATAAACTCCTGATCTTCTTTAGGAATACCAAGACCATGGTCTGTAATTTCAATACTAATTTGTTTGTTTCTTAATTGAGTAGCTATCTCGATTTGCTTATTATCTTTGTCATACTTCATTGCATTATCAATAAAAATAAGTAATAGCTGTTCAAATTGATGGCGATTAATCTGTAATGTTAATGGTTTCTTTGATAGATGCGTTTTAAATTGATAATCTGGATGTAATTGTTTTAAAGATTTAATACGTGAACGAATTTCTTCGTTAATATTTACTTCTTCAAATTCTAATGACTGAATATTAACTTTGTCTTTAGTCAATAATAATAATTCTTCAACCAACTTCGTTATTCGATTCATTTCCTCTAATGAAATATTAAGAGACTCTTCAAGTACAGCTGGGTCTTTTTTACCCCAACGTTGAATTAAATTTAAATGACCTTGAATGATTTGTAGCGGCGTGCGTAACTCGTGAGAAGCATCTTCAACAAATTGACGCTGTTGGTTAAATGATTCCTCAATTTGGTACATCATATCATTAAAGGTATCGATTAAATTATCTGTTTCTTCATAGTTCGTCTTGAGTTCAAGTTTATTTTGAAATCCATCTCGTCGTATTTGAATCATCTTGTTCGACATGGTTACGAGTGGCTTAGTTAATTGCGTTGAAAAAATATAACTAATACCCGCCATAATGAAAGTTGCCAACAAACCAAATGCAATGGCTACAAAATATAGAGAACGAACGACATTGTTATATCCTTCAAGGGAGTGAATTAAAACACTATAGCCTTCAAAACGTCCACTATGTATTGGTTCTGTAATAATTAAGTAAGGGATTCCATTATGCTTTGAAATTTGAATCGTTTCAGGATCAACAAAATCAATATCAGGTTTAAAATTAATCATATTTTCATTTGAGGATTGCATTAATTGTTTACCATTTCGATCGTAAATGATGGCTTCTTCAAAATTCTCCAACATAGCAGTCAAATCTAATGTAGTAATATTATTCATAGATCGTGATTCTACTAAATTAACGATATCATTTGAACTGTGTTCAGCCTCATCAATCTCACCGTCTCTTAAGGTATCTTTTAAAAAGAAGATTATAACAAGACAGAAAAGAATAATTGTGCTAAACATGATTAACATTGTAATCATCATCCACTTATATTTTAAAGTACCCTTTTTAATCATCTAATCACGTACCCAACACCACGAACGGTTTCAATCGTTTTATCTTTACCATAAGGTTTAAGTTTGTTGCGTAAATATCGAATATAAACATCTACGACATTCGTCTCAACTTCACTGTCATAGCCCCAAACATGATCTAAGATTTGTTCTCTTTGTAGTACACGGTTTCTGTTGGTTGCTAATAAATATAGTAGGTCATATTCAGTTTTAGTGAAATCTAACTGTTCTCCATTAATTGTGACATTAAAAGCATCGACGTCTATTTTAATGCCATTGATATCAATGATATCCTTTTGAGGTTGACGACGGAGTACTGCACGAATGCGTGCAAATAGTTCTTCAATTTCAAAGGGTTTTACAATATAATCGTCAGCACCGTAATCTAAACCGGTCACTTTGTCATATGTATCGCTTTTAGCCGTAATAATAATGATAGGCGTTGATTGTTCTTGTCTGACACGGCGACATATTTCTAAGCCATTTATATTTGGTAACATTAAATCTAATATAATTAAATCGTAATTATTACTTAATGCTTTATCGAGCCCTGTTTGTCCTTCATATTCTATATCTACACTATAATTATCATGAGTTAGTTCTAGTTCTAAGAAGCGGGCTAAATTTTGTTCATCTTCTACAATAAGTATATTAGTCATTATTATTTTTACCTCTTTTATTATGTATTAATCATATTTTAAATAACTAGAATGAGTTAAATCAATGATGCGTTTTCGAATGCATATTCTTATAATATAAGCTATATTTTATCACAGTAAAGACTGAAATTAGAGAATGGATTTAAATTGTAATGATATAATCAAATTTAAATGAGAATTTTTCGCAATTATAATTGACAATGATTATCAATGATGTATAATAATATTTGAAAATGATTATCAATACCGAATAAGACAATTCCCCCCACATATATTTCGTTCTTAAAGGATTGGTCATTTTCAAGTTATTCCCCTTTTATATGCCCGTAAAAGACTAACGTTAAAGTTTCAAACTTACTTTAAACGTTTTAATAAAAAGCAGTGAATCTAATGCCGAGGTTCATTGCTTTTTTTATTTAGTTTATTTAGTTATTCTGATTTGATTAAATCTTTTGAGTATCTACCAATTCAAATAGCTTATATTTAATCCTTAAAAAAATCGAGATACATTCTCGCGTTTTAAGAATGTATCTCGATATATTTTACGTAGTTGTTGGATATAAATGATTTTTAAGTATTAATGTTGATAGAACAATACAAAAAGCACCGCCAATTATACCAGCAATGACATCTGTAGGATAATGCACACCTAAATATACTCTTGAAATAGAAATCAGAAGAATAAATAATGCGCATAATCCTATAATAATTCCTTTATTATTACCTGATGCTTTTCTACTTGCTATGAACATCGCACTACCAAAGAATGATGTTGACCCCATAGCATGGCCACTAGGAAAGCTAAATCCAGATATATCAATTAACCGTAATAATGTTGGACGCTCTCGGTCAAAAATATTCTTCAGTAATGGATTTAATATACTTGAAAGAGACATAACAATCACAAAGAATAGCGCTTCGATTTTAAAGCGTTTTAACATTAAATATGCGACTAACATTAAAGATAGACAGACCATTGCCCATACTTCTCCTAGTTTAGTGGCACCCAAGAGGATAGAAGTAGTGATGAAACTTTCAGATGAATAAATAAATTCATATACTTCAGTATCAATCCATTTACCCAGTCTAGACTCATGGAAGGATGCAATGATACCAAATATTAAGGTAAAAACGATTAGCAAAGTAATACGTTTCGTACGATTCATTGTCTGCACCTCCTGAGTTTATAGAGCGTCCTTTAAAATTTTATTAAATAGATCTTCTTTTGTATAACTTTCTGTGTAAGTCTGCATTTGTTTAATGATTGACTCTCGATCATTTTCAATTTCTTTAAGTTGTTCTAATAATTTAACCTGTGTAAGTTGATCTTCAGGGATGGTTCTACCGTACCCTTTAGATTCAAAATTCTCAGCATTATCAATTTGATCACCACGTGATTGGTCAAGTCCTAAAGGTATTAATAACATAGGAATACGCAATGTTAAAAATTCATAAATAGCATTAGATCCTGCACGGCTAACTACAGTATCTGTAACAGCCAATAAATCTGTTAACTCTTCTTTAACAAATTCATACTGAACATAGCCTTTAGCATCAATACTAGAATCAACTAGTCCATGACCTGTTAAATGAATAATTTGATAGTCTTGAAGTAATGCTTCTAAATTTTCACGTATAGCTTGATTAAGCTTTTTACTACCTAAGCTACCACCCATGACGAGTAATACTTTTTTTGAGGCATCGAAACCTGTTAACTGGTAACCACGTGATTGATTACCTTCTTTTAAGTCTTGTCGAATGGTAGCGCCAACGAAGTCTGCTTTATCTTTAGGTAAATATTTTAATGTATCTTCAAAAGTTGTATAGATTTTTTTAGCAAATTTCAGTGAAATTTTATTAGCTAAGCCTGGTGTTAAATCCGATTCATGTATAATTGTTGGAATGTTTAGTGAGCGTGCAGCTATTACTACGGGAACTGAAACAAATCCTCCCTTAGAAAATAATAGATCTGGTTTCTCTCTTTTTAATACTTTGCGTGCATCAATAACACCTTTTAAAACTTTAAATACGTCTTTCGCATTATCAACTGATAGATATCGACGTAATTTACCGCTAGATATTGGATAATATTTAATGTTAGGTAATTGTGATTCAATCATTTCACGTTCTATACCTGTTTTAGAACCAATATAAAATGCGTCGTGCCCTTTATCAGTAGCTGTTGGAATTAAACTTAAATTGACCGATACATGTCCAACAGTACCGCCACCGGTAAATGCTATTTTAGACATAGTAATTAACCTCTATTCTTAAATGTTTTTATAATATGCGTAGAATGGTGCGCCTCTATCAAATGGATGATAGTCAATTTCTGCTTCACCGACTTTTATGAAACCAAATTTTTCAAAGAGTCCTTGTGCTGGCTTATTTAGAGCAAAAGTATCAGTTAAAAGAACATGGATATTATGTTCTTCAGCTAACTTAACTGCGAAATCAAATAACTCAGTAGCTGCTCCTTTATACTGTTGTGATCCAGCAAGTCTATGAATGACATAGGCACCTTCACGATCGATTGGCCATTCTAACTCATCATACCATTCTGATTGTTGTTGGTCGACCACGATAAAGCCATAAATTGTGTCATTTTCTTCCAACACATATAGTGTTTCGGTATTGATGTCTTCTTCAAAGTGTTCTGTAACTGGATATTTATCATCCCATTGATTATTATTAAATTCTTTCATTAATTTTTTGGCTTCTTCAACTAAAGTTTCTATTTGTGAAATATCTTGCATATTACCTAGTCTTATCATTGTTTTTGACACACCTCTTTATTTTAGTTTATTAATTAATTCATCTAAAACTTTATCTTCTTTATTAGCTTTTTCAACTAATAACTGTGTAAATTTCTCATTAGTTTTTTTATCGAATTTACCATTTAATGATAATTCATGTTCTGATTGGAATTTTTTAATAGCTGATTCCAAATTTGTATCAAATTGTTTAGAATCATTGTTAACGTCGTAGCCTAATGCATCTAAACCGATTTTGATAGATTTCACGTATTTTGTATTGTCACCAACAGAATAAGGTTTATCAGTTGGAATGACACTGATAGATTGATATTTAGGTGAAGCTATTTTTGTATCAGGTTGTATACCTTTCCCATGAATATAATGACCATCAGGTGTTAACCATTTCATTTGTGTATATTTCAATAATGAGCCATCTTTAAATTCACGAGTTGTCTGTACTATTCCCTTACCAAAAGTTTTTGAACCGTAAACTTTAGCTTTTTTGTGGTCTCTCATTGCACCAGTAAATACTTCTGATGCACTGGCAGAACCTTCATTTACTAAGATACTAACTTTCATGTCTTTAGCTTCTTTAGAAGCGTCATTTGACGTTTTGATTGATTCTGTGTCATCGCCTTTTTCAAGTTTTACAACTGTCTGATCTTTATCTATAAAGATATTAGCCATTTTTACGGCTTCATCAAGTAGACCACCAGGATTATTTCTTAAATCTAATACTATATTACGAACACCGTCTTTATGAGCTTTAATAATAGCAGATTTAAGTTCGCCTGCAGTATTATCTTGGAATTTGTTTATAGTAAATACTCCAATGTTGTCTTTCTTCTTATATTCCACGCTTTTTACATGGATTTTACCACGTTTAATTTTAATTTCTTTTTCTTGAGAACCACGTTTTATTGTTAGTTTGACCATTGTTCCCTCTTTACCACGTACTAATTTTACTACTTGCTCTAAAGGTTTGCCTACTACGGATTTTCCATCCACTTTAGTAACAACATCTTTTGGTTGGATACCGGCTTTTTCAGCAGGAGAATCTTTCATTGGACTTGTAATCATAATTTGTTTATCTTTTTTTTGCATTTCTGCACCAATACCTACAAAGTCGCCTGAAACATCTTCATTAAAGCTTTTCGTTTCATCTTTAGTCATATAATCTGAATAAGGATCTTTAAGTTCTTTAACCATGCCATCTATAGCAGCCTCAGATAATTTACTAGCATTTTGTTTTTTGTAGTAATCATTATTCAGTGTCTTATAAGCATATTCAATTTTTTTAATTTCTTGACGTTCATCTTTAGTTAATCCACTTATTTTGTGACTGATACCAATTGTAGCAGCAACTGTAATACCAGCTGTAATAATGATAACTCCTAATAAAAGTACTATAATTTGCCAAGTTTTAAAATTGATTCTTTTATTAGAAGATGTTTCATTTTTATGTTTGGAGTCTATACTACTTTGTTTTTCCTCAGAATGTTGACTCATAAAACCACTTCCTCATATAACATCTTATGAATTTATAATTTCATCTAAAAAGATAATATAAGTATGTCGTTATTTAGACACAAACGCAACTTTTAAGAATTAAGTTGAATAAAAAGCACAAAAGGAGTGGGACAGAATTCATAATGAATTCGTTCCACCCCCGAAAAGATGACTAGAATTGAGAAAGGCTTGATATACTTCTCATTTAGCTAGCTGTTATGAAATTTTTAATGCAATTTTAATATGATACATGTGCTAATCACATTACTGAGTAAGTCAGAATTTTAACCATTCTGTATACTCTTCATATAAATCATCAAACACTGACATGGGTACTGATATGTCGCTTTGCATTTCAATATAGTCAGACAATTGATTGAAATCTTTTTCATGTTTTGGAAAAGACAAATCATTAAATATTTCTTCAGCTAATTCTCCCTTGCTATCTTTACGCCCTCTAACCGTTAGAGCAAATTGATAGAATGAATGTTCTTTCATTAGCTCATTGTCACATCAACAATTTTAGTTTCACCTTTAATGACTGCTTTAACATCATTAACGTGAATTGATTCAGTTTGATCTGAATTTGTAATAATAATTGGTGAAATAACATCTTTCGCATTATTTCTAATATATTCTAGATCAAATTTAAGTAATGGATCACCAACTTGAACAGTGTCGCCACTACTTACTAAGATTTCGAAACCTTGACCATCTAATTGAACAGTGTCTAAACCAATATGAACTAATATTTCTAAACCATTATCTGCTTTAAGTCCTATTGCGTGTTTAGTTGGAAATACATTGTCAACTTTACCTTCAATTGGAGAAACAACTTCTCCTTCAGTTGGGTTAATACCAAAGCCTTCGCCCATCATTTTTTGTGCAAATACTGGATCTGGAATATCCTCAATATTAATATATTCGCCAGTTAGTGGTGCATAGATTTCAATTTCTTTATTAACTTCTTTACCTTTACCAAATAATTTTTTAAACATAATTAGTCACTCCTATTTTTCAAAATGCGGAATTAAATCTCCATATCCAAGTTCTTCTAACTTATCATAAGGGATAAATTGAATCGCTGCGGAATTAATACAATAACGTAGTCCACCACTTTCTTTCGGACCATCGTTGAATACATGACCTAAATGACTGTTAGCATCTTCCGATCTAACTTCTGTTCTAATCATACCAAATGTTTTGTCTACGAGTTCAATGATTTCATTATCATCAATTGATTTAGAGAAACTTGGCCAACCACAATTAGATTCAAACTTTTCCTCAGAAGTAAACAATGGTTTGCCCGAAATTTTATCTACATAAATACCCTTATCAAAATGATTCCAATATTCATTTTGAAATGGAGGTTCAGTACCATTTTCTTGAGTAACTAAATATTCCATTTCATTTAATTCATTTTTAGCTTTTTTAATCATTTTGAGACCCCCAATGTGTTTCGATAAATGATTTTCTTCCTGATCCACGTTGATATTGCTCATAATGAGCAGGGTTTTTCTTGTAATAATCTTGATGATAGTCTTCAGCAGGATAAAAGTTTTTGTATGGAAGAATTGGCGTTATAACAGGTTTTTTAAAAATACCTTCTTCATTTAATTGTTGTATTTTAAGTTCAGCTGCTTTCTTTTGCTCTTCATCATGATAAAAGATAGCCGGTTCATAGCTTTCTCCTCTATCAAAGAATTGACCACCGCCGTCTGTAGGGTCAAAAGTTTTAAAATATACATCTAAGATATTTTCAAAGGACGTAATGTCTGAGTTGAACTGAATTTGAACAGCTTCCCTATGTCCAGTTTGATTAGTACAAACTTGTTCATACGTTGGATTTTCAACATGACCTCCACTATATCCAGATACTACCTCTTCAATACCGGGATATGATGTAAAAGGCTTAACCATACACCAGAAACATCCTCCAGCTAAAGTTGCATATGCCATATTACTACCTCCTCTGTCATTATTTAAATTTACGATATAAATACTATTATTTAAAGTAATCTACTCACATTGATGAATTTTATTAAAAGAACAATAGGAAGTAAACAATGAGATTAATTTGATTCACGAACAACAACCAAGCCGATTGCTCCTTGACCAGTATGAGTTGAAATAACTGGTGTCGTTACATTAACATCATATTTCTGTTGGCCGAATACCTCATCAAATTGCAACTTGAGCTTGTTAACAAAGTCAAGAACGTTTGCGTGAGCAACACCAATCGATTTAATTTTATTTTTATCGATAAATTCTGAAATTTCTTTTTTTAGATATTGAATACTAGAATTTTGTGTACGTGCATTATGTACGATTTCTAAATATCCATCTTCTAAAGTGCCGACGGGTTTAATTTTCATTATATTACCAATAAAACCTTTTGTCTTACTTATGCGCCCACCTTTAATTAATTGATTTAATTGTCCAATTACAACAAAGAGTTTAGTGTTCTTTTGTAATTCTTTGAGTTTGTCTACGATTTGATTAGACGAAAGATTCGTATTAATTAATTCAACAAGTCGTTGGATTTGGTAGCCGAGTCCGAATGAAATAGATTTGGAATCAATTACGGTTACTTTAGTGTCAACCATATCACTGGCTTGCAAAGCAGTTTGGTATGTACCGCTTAGACCTGATGACATATGGATACTAAAGATTTCAACATCCTCTTTATCAAGTTCTTCGTATAGTTCAATAAATTTCCCGATTGGTGGTTGGCTTGTTTTTACGTCGGCATCTTCCTCAATTCGTTGAATATAAGCCTCAGATGTAATATCTATTTGATCAACAAATGATTTTCCGTCAATCGTTAAGCTTAAAGGTACTACGTGTATATTATTTTGTTTTAGATATTCATGTGATAAATCTGATGTAGAATCCGTCACGATAATTTGTTTAGTCATAAGTGCCTCCGGTATATCAATTTAATTTAATGTTTACGTACTAAATGTAAAAACGTATGTGGAATTGTATTTTTCTCATCTAACTCTCCGTCTACCGATGACTCTACTTCCCATTTTTCAAAAGTATAAGGTGGGAAAAATGTATCGCCCTGATGTTTACCATCAACAACAGTAATGTACATATCATCTACTTTATCAATCATTTCTTCAAATAATGACTGACCACCAAAGATGAAAATGTGACCTTCTAATTTGTAAATATCATCTATAGAATGAATCACATCTACACCATCAACGTTAAACGTTGTGTCACTCGTTAACACTACATTTCTTCTGTTAGGAAGCGGTTTACCAATTGACTCAAATGTTCTTCTCCCCATCACTAGTGTATTTCCAGTTGATAATTTTTTAACATGTTTCAAATCATTAGGTAAATGCCACGGTAAATCATTATTATATCCAATAACGCGTTGTTCATCATGTGCTACTAAAATTGATAAAGTCATATTTCCCCTCCGTATGAAAAAATTGTTTATATTAATAACCGCAAAATTTCAGCCTATTATACTGCAATAGGTGCCTTAATTGCAGGGTGTGAGTTATATCCAATTAATTCTAAATCTTCGTAATTGATATCGAAAATGGATGCATTTGAATTAATTTTTAAAGTTGGCGGATCAAAACTGTTTCTAGACAATTGTGTTTTTATTGCTTCAATATGATTAGAGTAAATATGTGCGTCACCAAAAGTATGCACAAATTCTCCAACTTCAAGATCACATTCTTTTGCTATTAAATGTGTTAATAATGCATAGCTAGCAATATTAAATGGTACACCTAAGAAAATATCTGCACTTCGTTGATACAATTGACAACTTAATCTGCCATCTTGAACATAAAATTGGAACATAGTATGACATGGTGGCAAAGCCATGCTATCTATTTCTGTTGGATTCCATGCTGAGACAATATGTCGGCGAGAATTTGGACTATTTTTAATTTGTTCAATAACTGTTTTAAGTTGATCAAAGTGGTTACCTTCTTTATCTACCCAATCTCTCCATTGTTTACCATATACATTACCTAAATCTCCGTATTTTTTTGCAAATGAGTTATCATTTAAAATGTGTTGTTTGAATTTAGACATTTCTTCTTTATACAGTTCATTAAAATTATCATCTTGTAGTGCTCGATGACCAAAATTGGTCATATCAGGACCATGATAATCATTAGATTGCACATATTTTTCGAAGGCCCACTCATTCCAAATATTATTATTATATTTTAGTAAGTATTGTATATTTGTATCGCCTTTAATAAACCATAATAATTCTGTAGCGATAAGTTTGAAAGATACTTTTTTTGTTGTAAGTAATGGGAAACCCTTAGATAAATCAAATCGTAACTGATGACCAAATTTAGAAATAGTACCGGTATGAGTACGATCATCCCGTTGATTACCAATTTCTAATATTTCTTCGCATAAAGCATGATAAGCTGAATCAAAGGAATTTAACATTTTGCTCATCTCCTAGAATTGTTTATATTACTGAATATTATACTAGATAATGCGTATTTATAAAATTAAAATAAAAAAATCCCAAATATAAAATTAGTTTTTAATTTTATATTTGGGATTGAAAAGTGAGTCCTTATTTATTCAATTCAAGTTTATACCCTTAATTTAGGATTACAATAGTAACTCTGAGTGTATTCTTTAATAAGGATGACTCAAATTATTTAAAATTATACTGCTTAACAGTTTTCGTCAAATGCATCTTTAATATCCATACAGATATCTTGAATGTCACGACCTTCGATATGTTCCCTAGGGATAAAATGTTTTAATTCTGTTCCTTTAAATAAAGCGTAGGACGGACTTGATGGAACTTGTTGGATGTACTCTCGCATCGCTTGAGTTGCTTCTTTATCCTGTCCAGCAAATACAGTGATTTTATTTGTTGGTTTTTTGTCATTTTGCTCTGCTACGGCAACAGCTGCAGGTCTGGCTAAGCCAGCAGCACAACCACATGTAGAGTTAATTACTACAAATGTTGTATCTTCTTCGTTAACATTTTTCATATAATTTGATACATCTTCACTTGTTTCTAAACTTTCAAAACCATTTTCAGTGAGTTCAGCTCTCATTTGTTGTGCTAATTCTTGCATATATTGTTCATAAGGATTCATAATTTTCACTCCTAATTTAATTTTACTTTAACATAATTATTTATTTCGATTAGCTATTTGTTTCCATACAGAACCTAGTGCCTCATTACCATTTTCAATTCTAGAAATTGCCATCTCAATTTGAAGTTTGACCTCATAAGCAGGATCATTAGCGTGTGACTTTAGACTAGGTAATTGTTCAGGTCCGCCTTCATCAAATAGAAACATAGCAGCTCTCCAGCGTACAATTTTTTGCGGATCATTTAAGGCTTTTTCCATTTCAGGCAGAGCCTCTTTAAAACCTAAATCACTTAAGCAATCTCCAGCAGTGCGTCTAACAGCTGGACTCTTATCATGCAAGCCTTTATATAAGTATGGAAGAATTTCTTTATCTTCAATCATGCCTATTAATACTATAGCTTGTCGTCTTAGGGGTGCTTTATCTTCTTGTAAAGCTTCATCTAATAAGTCAATATTTTGAAATGTAGGTGTTGGAAATTCTTTTAACATTCTTAATTTATCTTTCCAATCAGTAGCCTCTTTATATTCATTTAAAGTTACATGGTGATATTGTTGTTGCGGAATAACAATATCAGTTTCTAATGCAGTTTGAACTAGAGATGCTAACTTTTCAGATGGATATAAAGCAATGATTTCTTCGTACACTTCATTCATAACTTCTTCTAAATCACCGTATCTAACTCCCAAATCTTGCCATTTACGTAAAAACACAACATTGTCTCCATCTTTTTGAGCTTTTAACATACTCTCAACAAAATAGTCCGGCAACTGCTTACGATTTTCATCTGAAGTCGTAGTGAGTTTAATTTGATATGGAATACCTTTAAACATAAGTGCTTCAGCTTTAATCTCTCCGTAGTGTTCATCAAGCTTTTGTGATGAATCTATAAATGACTCACTATTTAAAGTTGAAGTGATTTGAGGTAAGACCACTTCCCAATCGGATTTAGGCTCTTTATCAATAGCTAAGAAGTCCATCACATAAAATATAGATTTGACACCGTCAATTGCTAATAAATCATTAATAAATTGTGGTTGTTGTTCTTCTATGTATGTGAATGTATTAGATTTATTATCTTCCCTTTTGTTAGATAATACGATTTTCATAGTATTAGGGCTTGGTGTCGGCTCTACTCTTAATATTTCCATAAGTGCATGTCCCCTTGTAAATATTTATTCAAAAGTATATTGAATTTGAGGAAGAATATTATTCCAATCTGCATTATCTTCTTTATCGACAGAAATAAAATCCATAACATAGAATATTGATTTTACACCCTCAATCTCGAACAGTTTATTTATGAAATCAGGTTGTCCTTCTTGTGCAGAAGTAAATGTATTAGATTTGTTATCTTCTCTTTTTTCACTTAGGTTAATTTTCATAGTGTTATGATTTGGTGTTTCTTCAATTGAAACAATTTGCATAGTCCTTACCTCCTATTGAAGTTCATTACCTAATTGTTTGATTTGTTTACCTATCGAACACTCAGATATACAAAAATGGTGTGCTTGTGTCTTACCTTCCGTCTTTCTGATATGTGTTTTTAGTAAACATTTTTCACAATAAGTATTCATTAATTCATCAATTTTATCAATTGCTTCTTGTTCGGAATGTGTAAGTATAACAGTCACTCCTTAAATACGGTATTATCTTAATATAAGCATGGAATAAGTATAACTTAATTTGTATTTATTTTGAAATAATCGATTTAATAAATAATAAGTGTTGATGAAAACGGTAAGTCTTATTGCATTTATGTAGTAATTACTATAAAATAATTAAGTTGTTTTTTGCGGTTTCTAAACACCCGCATCATCAAAATTTAGGAGGATATTTATGTATAATGAAATTTTCGGTGTAACAACATTTCTTGTTACATTTATATTAATGGTTATAATGTTTCGATGTTTTGGCAAACAAGGCTTAATTGCTTGGGTAGCAATTGGTACAATTATTGCTAATATTCAAGTAATCAAAACAGTTCATATTTTTGGCATTTCTGCTACTTTAGGTAATGTCATGTTTGCGTCTATTTATTTAGCTACAGATATACTTAATGACATTTATGGTCGCAAAGTTGCGAAAAGAGCTGTATGGTTAGGATTTTCTTCTACATTGGTTATGATTATTGTTATGCAAATGTCACTACATTTTATACCGGCACCTGAGGATATGGCTCAAAAATCTTTATCAACAATATTTGATTTAGTGCCAAGAATTGCATTAGGTTCAATTATTGCGTATATTATTGGACAACACGTTGATGTATTTATTTTCTCCGCAATTAAAAAAGTATTTAGCTCAGATAAAACATTTATCATTCGTGCTTATGGTAGTACCATGTTAAGTTCAATTATTGACACAGCACTGTTTGTCACAATTGCGTTTGCAGGAACTTTAACAAATATGGTTGTATTCGAAATATTCATTACAACTTATTTATTAAAACTTATTTCTACTATATTTAATGTACCATTCGGTTATATAGCTAAATCTATGTATCGTAAAGGTCAAATTCATAAACTAGATAAGGGATATTAAAGAATATTATGGGAATGGAAATGATTTCTTAATGAAATCTATGCCATTCCCTATTTTCTTATTTTGTAATACGATAAGAATAGTGAAATTATAAAAATTAAAAAGGTGTTAAATTTATATGGCAAAAATTTACTTTGATGCAGCTACCAGAGGTAATCCTGGGCGAAGTGCATGCGGAATAGTTATCAAAGAGAATGATGAAAAGTATGTATATACGCACGACTTAGGGGAACTAGATAATCACAGCGCGGAATGGGCTGCCCTTATTCATGCACTTGAACATGCTCGTGAACAGAATGTTGTTAATGCTTTATTATATACTGATTCAAAATTAATTGAAGATAGTGTTAATCAAGGATTTGTAAAAAACGCACGATTTAAACCATATTATGAGAATTTGGAAATACTTGAAAAAAGTTTTGAATTGGTGTTTGTAAAATGGGTACCTAGAGAACAAAATAAAGAAGCAAATCATATGGCGCAACAAGCATTGTTTAAACTAACTAAAAAGAAAAATTAACATTAGTTTAATACATTACACCCCCTCTATTTAATTTGAAATTAAATAGAGGGGGTGTTTTTTAGTTAAGTAAAAAAGCCATTACTTCTCTTCTTTTTTAAATCTTCTTAATAATAATGCGATCCCACTTAATAGTGAAGTCATTAAGAATGCAGTTGATGATTCACTATTGTTGTAACCAGTGTTAGGTAAAGAGCCTACAGTATTTTGATTTCTATCATTTTGATTATGATTGTAATTGTTGTGATAATTTTGATTATTACCATTTTGATTATAGCCATTCAAATTATCACCTTGATCACCTGTATTTCCACTATTGTGTTTTGAATCTTTTTGAATTGTATTGTGAGTACGACGACCATTTTTATCTGCTCTATCATTGTCTGCTAATGTTGCTTTAACTGGTTTAGATAAAGAACTATTTGGTTGTGCTGCATTGTCAGTTGCTTTTACATAAACATTGCCTTCAGGAATTAGCTTTGTTGGTGTAATTATCGCATTACCTTTTTCATCTGTAACGCCAGAGCCAATAACATGGAAATCTTTGTCTAATAATTCCACTTTAGTGTTAGGGTCAGTTGATACTGAAACCGGTGTATAAGTATTTGCTTTTCCGTTAAGACCTGTATTCACTTTAGGTACAGAAGGTGGCGTTGTGTCTGTAGCTTCGATTGGATCAGATGTTGAGCTATTTGGATGTTCAGTATGATCTGTAGCTTTAATCGTTACATTACCCTCAGGAATTGGTTTTGTAGGTGTAATAAAAGCATGACCATTTAGGTCCGTGTCACCTGTACCAATGAGTTGTCCATCTTTATCGAATATTTCTATATGCGTATTTAGATCTGTTACAACTTCAATAGGATCCTGTGTATTGGCTTTACCTGCTAATCCGCCAGGAACTGTTGGTTTTATTGGCGGTGTTATATCGATAACGTTAACAGGTTTAGAAACCGAACTATTTGGTTGTGCTGCATTGTCAGTCGCTTTTACGTAAATATTTCCTTCAGGGATTGGAAGATTTGGCGTTATTGTTACGTGCCCTTGACCGTCTGTAATGCCAGAACCAATGATATTACCATCCTTATCAATAATATCAACATGAGTATTGGGGTCAGTCGTAATTGAAATTGGTGTTAGAGTTCCACCTTTATCAGAAACGTCTGTATTAAATGTTGGTATATTCGGTGGCGTCGTATCAGTCGCTTTTACTGGATCCGAAATTGAACTGTTAGGTACTTCCGCATTATCTGTTGCCTTGGCAGTGACATTACCTTCAGGAATAGGTTTAGTTGGTGTAATAAACGCACGTCCAGTACTATCAGTCATGCCAGAACCAATCACATTACCATCTTTATCTAAAAGTTCAACTTTAGTATTTGGATCAGTAGTTACTTCCACAGGATCAATACTACCGGCTTTACCACCCAAGTTACCCACAACAGATGGTTTTGTAGGTGGTGTTGTATCAGTCGCTTTTACTGGTTCAGAGGTAGAACTATTAGGATGTTCTGCATGGTCAGTCGCCTTAGCAGTGATATTGCCTTCAGGAATTGCTTTATTCGGTATGATTGTCACTTGTCCAGAACCATTTGTTTCACCAGAACCTAAACTATTACCATCTTTATCAAACAATTCAACAGTTGTGTTAGGATCAGTCGTAACAGTGATTGGCGTTTGAGTACCAGCTTTGCCACCTATCTCTGTATTAAAAATTGGAATGATTGGTGGTGTTGTGTCCGTTGCTTTTTTAGGCTGAGAAGTAGAACTATTTGGATGTTCTGCGTTATCAGTTGCTTTAGCGGTTACATCACCTTCCGGAATCGGACGATTAGGTTTAATTGTTACGTGTCCAGTAGAATCAGTTGTTCCAGATCCCAGACTATTATCATCTTTATCAAACAATTCAACAACCGTGTCAGGATCTGTTGTAACTGTAATCGGTGTTTGAGTACCAGCTTTACTAGTTAGGTCAGTTTCTAGATTAGGTGAAGTTGGTGGTGTTAAATCTGTTACATTTACTGGGTCTGAATAACTGCTATTTGGTGTTTCCGCATCATCTGTTGCTTTTGCCGTTAATGGTCCTTCAACCAATGGTCTATTTGGAGTAATTGTAATATGTCCAGTATGATCAGTCATTCCACTACCTAATAAATTATTATCTTTATCAAATAATTCAACTTTAGTATCAGGGTCAGTAGTAATTTCAATTGGTGTTACTGTACATACTTTATCCACTAAATTTGTATGAATAATTGGTTTATCAGGCGGTGTAGTGTCGGTAGCTTTCTTAGGATCTGAAGTAGATGAGTTTCCACTATCGTCAGTAGCTACAGCTGTTACATTACCTTCAGGAATAGGTCTAGTTGGTACAATGTAAGCATGACCTTTATCATTTGTTCTTGAAGCCCCTAAAGGTTTATTGTATTTATCCCTTAATTCAATTCTTGTAAAAGGATCAGTTGTAACTTCGATTACAAATGGTCTATGTAGAGGGTCTATATTCAACGCTTCCACAGGATCTGATGTAACACTTTCCGTACCACGAGTGGCTCTTGCCGAAACATTACCTTTGGGAATCCACTGCTGTGGAGTAATAGTGACATGACCCGTTTCATTTGTTCTACCAGTACCCATTGTTGCACCATCTTTATCCAATAGTGCTACCTCAGTATTAGGTGAAGTCAATATTTCAATTGGTCTTTTCGTATTAGCTGCATCGCCCACACTTGTAACAAAAGTTGGTTTAATAAGCGGTGCTTGCTGATCATTTGTCGTTGGTGATGAAGGGTTTGTTGCTGGATTAGAAGAATCTTCAACTGTTCCTGTAACTACTCTAGTGAAATCAGTTTCATCTGAATTAGAAGCTCTTTTTTTTCTAATGTGAATGTTTTGTGGATGATTTGATACACTAGAATCATTATTAGTTTGTTTAATTAATTTAACTTTATTATTAGTGTTATTGACTTGATTTGAATGTACTTGACCTGTGTTATTATTGGCTAAATGTTGAATTGACGTATTTGTACTTTCGTTAATTATACTTTCTTGATTGTTATTCGTAAGTTGTTGAGTGAGATTTAAATGCTCGCTAGCTTGTGCATCGTTGTTTACCCCTAAAAATACGAATGTCGCTACTAATGTTGAAAAAGTACCGATTGCATATTTACGAATGCTAAATTTTTGTAATTGATTATGATGATTCATGGTGCGATATTCTCCTTTACTATTTTAGTGGAAATTAATAAAAGTTATTGTTTATGACATTTTAATTTAGCGCATTTCACATAACTATTAATTTAATATCATACTAGATATAGAAATCAAATTTAATTTATATAATATTATTATATCATTCGTTTTGTAATAAATGTTGTGATATTTAAAAATAGTCTTCTTATTTTAATTCGTTTCTAAACGGGGTAAAGTTTTTAATAAATGTCTCTGAAATATTTCGTCAAATTATATTGATATGATTATATTTTCAATAGATACTTTAATTTTAAATTAATATAAATATATGAATTTTTGAAAATCAAAAATCCACTGAAATCATTTAAGATCTCAGTGGATTTTCTAATTAGCATATATATTAGAAATATTAGAATTACTTATTTCTGTTATTATCTTTTCTTCTACCAATTAGTAAAACAAAGCTACCTAGTAGTGTAACTAAATAAGGTAAAGAATTATCTGTTGTTTCTTTTATACCAGTATTTGGTAAATCTTTTACTTTATTTTTAGAAATACCATCTACATTAGTTTCATTTTTCTTTACACCACGTATTGTATTTTTAGATTTATTTGAATTTTGGTTTCTATACTCTTTTGAATTATGGTTCTTAGATATTTTTGTTTTATAGTGTTTAGCTTTTTCACCTGATTTTACAGTCGGTTTAGTAGCTTTTACTGGCTTAGATACAGAACTATTCGGATGTTCTGCATTATCCGTGGCTTTTACAGTGACATTACCTTCTGGAATAGGCACCGTTGGTGTAATTGTCGCATGACCAGTACTATCTGTAGTACCTGAACC
>NZ_KV840150.1:0-2003 GCF_001839115.1 Staphylococcus sp. HMSC62B09 | reverse complement strand
TTAAAACCTAGCCGTTTATTATTCGGACAAATGAGTTCGTCATTAATTTCGTCATAGTTCCAATTTTGAGTATTAAAGATGTCACTTTTATATTTTTTAGTTTTATCTTTTATAAACATTCCATATGTTATGAGTGGCGTTCGATTAAAGTCATCTATAATTGCCTTATAATTTGATTCACTACCATAACCTGCATCAGCTACAATATATTCAGGTAAATGACCGTAGGTCTCTTGAATTGAATTTAAAAATGGAATCATCGTTCTAGTATCCGTTGGATTTTGATACACATTATAAGATAAAACAAATTGGGAATTTGTCGCTATTTGTAAATTATACCCTGGCTTAAGTTGTCAATTTTTCATGTGATCTTCTTTCATTCTCATAAATGTCGCATCATGATCTGTCTTAGAATAACTATTTCTATCCTTTAAAATAGATTTTTGAAATTCGTATCGATACTTTCGCTCAAAATAATCATTGATTTGCTTTTTGTATTTTTGATTTTAGTTCTTTTGAGACGTATTTGTTTTCTTGTTTTAGTACATTTTTCATTGTTGATATGTTGGTTTAAATCTTCGATTTCTTTATCTAAGTGACTACCAATCAAATCTATTTCTTCTTTTGTTAATTCATTATCATGATCTTCTTTAATTTCCGGTATGATTTTATTGGTTACCAATTCATGGTAGAGGGCTTTAGAATCCTCATTCATCTTTGATTCATGGTTTTGAATACTCTTTTTCCATACAAATGTATATCGATTGGCATTTGCTTCAATTTTTGTACCATCAATAAAAATAGCTTTATCATCTATAAGATTTTGTTTTACACACTGACTGTAAAATTGAATAAATAAAGATTCTAATAAAGCATCTACTTTTGGATTTACTCTAAATCGATTAATTGTTTTATAAGAAGGTTTTTGATTTTGTGATAGCCACATCATTCGGATGCTATCATTAAGCATTTTTTCTATTTTACGACCTGAGAATACAGATTGTGTGTAGGCATATAGAATCACTTTTAACATCATTTTAGGATGGTACGAAGTTGCACCACGGTGATGTCTGAATTCGTCGAATTCATTGTCAGGAATTGTTTCAACAATATCATTTACATGTCGTGAAATATCATTTGTGGGGATAAGAACTGAAGTTTCCAATGGTAGAGTAAGTTGAGTCATGTTATAATCTTTATACATAAGGCACCTCGTTAATTTAGTTTAGTGATGTTTATTAAATTATACGAAAGTGCTTTATTTTTTTAAAGTATTACAATGTAAAATTACATATAAATATAAAGTATTTTAACGAGACTCTTGAGGGAACAGGACAAGCTGAAGACTACAGGCTGAAGCTGTCCCCTAAGAAAGCGAGCCAACAATACGGAGTATTGTAAATAAAGAAGCCAGTAAATGAATTTGTTAAAACTCATTTACTGGCTATTTCTCTAGGGTTTATGTCCCAGACTCTTTTTTTATTTTTTTATTAAATCAAATAAAAAAAGTATTAATATTTTTTTGATAATTATTAGTGTCAATGAAGACATGTGTTTTTTAAAATTTTCTGATATTTTTTAAAATATATGTATTGTCGATATAATATTAAAATGATACACTTTCATTGGAGTATTGTACTCAATTAATTTGGAAAATAGGTGTGTGAGTTATTTGAAAAAGAAACCAAATAGAAGATTAGATTTCTTACCTAATGTTCAAAACAAATACTCAATTAGAAAATTTACAGTAGGAGCGGCATCTATTTTAGTAGGTGCAACATTAATCTTTGGGGCAGGGCAAGAAGAAGCAAAAGCTGCCGAATCAGATCAAACAGTAACAAATCAAGATAATACATCTTCAACTACTGATACAACGGAACAACCATCAACAGAAGAAAAAACGACAAAATTAGAGGAACCAAGTTCTGAAGAAGCGACAAAATCAGAGGAACCAAGTTCTGAAGAAGCAACAAAAGAAGAACAACCAAGTGCTGAAGAAGTGA
>NZ_KV840149.1:118155-299160 GCF_001839115.1 Staphylococcus sp. HMSC62B09 | reverse complement strand
GAAAATAATCAAAAAAATTATAAAAAAGACAATTAAGAACATGAAATTGTACTTGGCGGTGGTGGTTCGCTAGCCATAGGTTGGGAGTTAGGCTATCTGTTAACATTATCTAATCAAGGTATAGATGTTCGTCATGCAGATTTAATGATAGGTACATCGGGTGGCGCGCAAGTTGCTACAGGATTAACATCTGACAAGAGTTTTGATGTCATTTATGATGAGCAAATTGCGCCTAAATCTAATGAAATGCCGCCAGTTAAAGATATGTCAGGTATCTTCGAAAGATATGCTCAAATATAAGAGCATTCGAATTCACCTAAAGAATGGATTGAGAATTATAGTCTCTACTTACTAGAAGATCATAAATATAATGAGAGCGTACATATTACTCGCTTAGAACATAGAATTAAAGGTACTGAATGGCCATCTAATTTAATGATTACTGCTATTAATACGCGTAAGGCAAAGCGTGTCGCACTAACGTCTGATAGTCAAGTGAACTTGCATAAAGCTATGGCTTCAAGTGGTTCGAGTTACCAGGTGTTTGGCCGGCTACGACGATTGATGGTGACAAACATTTTGATGGTGGATGTCATTCCATGGAGAATGCAGATTTAGCTATAGGTGCTAAGAAAGTACTTATTTTTGCGACGAATTTTCCTACTTCAACTCCATATAAATTAGAAGATGCCATTAAAGAACTCGAAGAAAGTGGCGCTAAAATTAAATTAATTACACCTAGTAAAGCAGTATTTGATAAATTAAATGAACTAAGCGGTAATACAGTAGATCCATCAATACGACCTGACATTTTCAAAGCTAGAGAAACTCAGGCACTTGAAGATGTAGAGATAATTAGAAACTTTTGGAATGAATAAAAGTGATATTATAAACGATGTTCGAATTTGGAATGAACGACGATTAGTATGCTTAAATTAAACAATTTCTTGTGTGGACGTTGTGATTTCCAATGTTCTTTATTAGGTTCTTAATTAGTAACAATATTTAGAAGATATTTGGGCAATAGTATTAAATGTAAAAGAGAGGAGCATGAACAATGCATAATCGTTTCAATCATATTCAACCACCCAATCAATTTAAATATAGAGAGGGCCGAACTGTGTTAAAACAACAATATGATTTTAAATGTGACAATCGAATTTATTTTGGTGAAGATATATTTCGAGATTTGCATAATCATTCATATCGCTTGTATGTAGATGTACTTTCACCAATTGGTGATTATGGTCTTGGATTAGATTTTAACGAAGTAGATGCAATTTATAATAAAGTGATTGAACCTAAATTGAATCATCAACTCATTAATGAAACGTTGCCTGATATGAATACGACTGCTGAAAATATTGCAATGTGGATTTGGGACGAATTTGAACAACATCTTCCGGGTGAACATTGTATGTATGCGTTACAGCTATTTGAGACTGACCGCCATGGGGTAAGTCTAAATCGTTCCATTATAAAGCCTTAAGTCACTACTTATAAAAAAGAAGGGTTCTCAATTTTGCCTTTTGAATTAAGCACTATTTATATAAGTAATTAAAATTTAAATATTTTGATTATATATGTATTATTGATACAATTAGTATAGTAGCAAGTCTAAAATTTTTTATTTTGGAGGAACATATTTGGGGACCGCACTTAGTCTTATTACTTTTATATTATTATTAGTCCTAACGGCTTTTTTCGTGGCGACAGAGTTCGCTATTGTTAAAGTCAGAGAAACAAGAATTGCACAATTGTCTAATGCAGGTGAGAAGAAAGCGATTGCCGCAAAAAAGGTTGTCGATCATCTTGATGAATACTTAGCTGCCTGTCAATTAGGTATTACCATTACCGCACTAGGTATCGGTATGGTAGGAGAATCTACATTTGAATTTATATTACATCCTTTATTCAGCAGTATTGGTATTCCTGAAGCTTGGATACATCCATTCACAATTGGTGGCGCATTTGTTATCGCGACATTTTTACACGTTGTTGTAGGTGAAATGGCACCTAAGACGATTGCTATCCAAAAGGCAGAATATATTACATTGCTTTTTGCGAAACCGATTATCTTTTTCTATAAAATAATGTATCCATTTATTTGGATATTAAATGGTACAGCACGTTTGATATTAAAAATGTTCAATATGAAACCTGCTAAAGAAAGTGAAGTCTTCCATTCTGAGGAAGAACTGAAACAATTAATCCACGATAGCCATGAAGGTGGCGAAATTAATGATAGTGAGTTACATCATATTAACCAAGCATTTAAGTTTGATAATTTAGTCGCAAAAGATATTATGATTGATGAAAAACATGTTAAAACGCTAAACTTAAATACGAGTTTTGATGATGCAATTCAACAAATTAAAATAGATGCGTTTACAAGATATCCAGCTGTTAAAGATGATCAAATTGTTGGTTTCATACATTCCAAATCATTGTTCAACGTGGAACAACCATCTAAACTAGAGACGTTCGTTAATCCAATTATTAACGTTAAAATGAATACACCATTGAAACACATATTAGAAATGATGAAAAAGAGAAAAGTGCATATCGCAGCAGTTTATAATGACGCTGATTTCAAGGGAATCATTACTTTAGAAAATATTCTTGAAGAAATCGTTGGCGATATCGAAGATGAATATAATTAATGTGAATTTAGTCTTATATAATTAATATTATTATTATGTCTTATTATGACCCTATTATTGAGATTTTAAAAATCTTGATGATAGGGTCTTTTTTAAAATCAAAATTAATTAAATTCAAAAACAGTGACTTATAAATTAACTTGTAACTATAATGGTTACATGAGGTGAGAAGATTGAAAATTAGTAGTCGTTTCACTGTGGCTGTGCATATTCTAGCACTAGTCAAAGTTGAACAGTCGCAACCATTAACGTCCTCTTGGATTGCTAGTAGTGTGAACACTAATGCTGTAGTAATTAGAAGATTAGTAGGTAAATTAAAGCAAGCGAATTTAATCGAAACACAGCAAGGGAGTGGTGGCATTCAACTGCGAAAACCTTTAACAGACATTACATTACTTGATGTGTATCAAGCGGTGGAAGTCGTTGACGAAGGCGAATTATTCCAAATGCATGAAGACACGAATATAAATTGTGTTGTAGGTGCCAATATCCAGAGTGTGCTTGAAATCATTCTCTTACGTGCACAAGATGCGATGGAAGGTGTCTTGGCTAATGTCACAATGGATGATATTGTTACAGGTATCTTGCAACGAAACAGATAAGTCGTCATCCGTTATATCTTACATGTAACTGTTATGGTTACAAGCACAAGTGCGATAATGAAGCTGTCTCACAACGACCTAATTGACTGACATCACCATAAATATAAAAATGTGGAGGAATAAATCATGAAAATTGGTATTATCGGAGCAACAGGTAAAGTTGGAAATAAAGTATTAACAGAAGCACAAGCATGTGGTCATGAAGTCACTGCAATTGTTAGAAATGCGAGCAAACTAAATGATCAAGATGTGAAAGTGATTGAAAAAGATATTTTCAGTTTAACAGTAGATGACATCAAAGATCTTGATGTTGTTGTAAATGCATTTGGTGCGCCATTAGGTGAGGAAGAAGCCCATGTAGAAGCGGGACGCGCTTTAATTAAATTGCTTAAAGAAGTAGATACAAGAGTGATTGTAGTAGGTGGTGCAGGTAGCTTATTCGTAGATGAGGCACATACAACACGTGTACTTGAAGCACCAGATTTCCCAGATATGTTTAAACCAACTGCTAAAGGTCAAGGACGTAATCTCCAAGATCTTCAAGATAGCGAGGGCATTACTTGGACATTTGTTAGTCCATCAGCAGAGTTCGATGCAGAAGGTAAACGTACAGGTTCTTATACATTAGGTAAAGATGAATTGCTTGTAAATAGTCAAGGTAATAGCTACATTAGCTATGCGGATTACGCTATTGCAATTGTAGACGAAGCTGAAAATGCAGCTCACATTAACGAGCGATTCACAGTCGTTGGCGAACAAGTATAATATATTGAACGATTAATTTTAAAGCTAAATGATTATTGTCTGAGAATAAGCAAACGAAAGACGTGGAACAGAATTCTTTATGAATTCATTGTCCCACGTCCTTCGTCTTTTCTATGTCTAATAAAGTAGTTGTTAATTCATATCTTGTTTCATTCCGGATTTCGCCATTTGGATAAATGTCTTAGCTGCTCTAGATAGTGGTTTTTTATCATTTTCTTTGTATGCTAATACGACTCGATTGTAATAGTGGTGTGGGTTCAATTGGACAAACGTGCCATTAAAACGATGAGACGTCATATCTTTAACACTCTTAGGGACAAATGTGATTGCGGTACCTTCATTGACGAGACGAAGCGCATTCTCGACACTAACAGTTTCCATCATCATTTCAGGCTTGAGCAAGATAAATTTCTCATTATCTAACAAATGAAATGGAAATTCACCATCATCAGCGTGTGCTTTAGCTTGTTCGATAAGCTGATGTCCTGGAGGTAACGCTAAATATACATTTTCTGTGTATAAAATATCATAAGATAAATCTTCGGTATATAACGGTAATATCGTCACACCTATATCCACTTTTTGATCGGAAACAATTTGTTCAATTCGATGTGTCACTTCTTCTACTAATTCAATCTCCACGCCCGGGTAATGTTCTATAAACTTTGGCAAGATACTATAAAGCGTATGTGTAGCTAAAATAGTATTAACACCTATACGGATACGCCCTTTTTCAAATTAGAAATTGTCTGCAATTCATCACGCATTCGAGTATCAATATCCTCAATTTCATGTAAATAATCTAGAAATCGCTCAGCTGAATACGTAAGTTCTAGCGGGTTGCTGTCCCGGTTAATTAATGTCACACCTAAATCATTCTCAACGTCTTTAATATAACGGCTTAAATAGGGTTGAGAAATATAAAGGTGTTTGGCTGCGTGTGAAATACTGCCGTAACGTTGAATGGCTTCTAAATATTGAATTTTATTTTTATAGGTCATATCGATGTCCTCCTTTTTAATGATATTGCTGACCAAGTTCAATTGAATTTAACAGCCGTGACACAATATAACCAATTTGTAGAACTTTCTTATGATGTTCAATATGACTAATATTTAAATAGTTTAGGTCAATTCATTGTAATTTTTAATATAAGTATTGCTATACTTGTTAATAATACACATAAAGGAGGGGATTAAATGTTTCTTGCATGGAACGAAATTAAACGCAACAAGCTTAAATTCGGATTAATTATAGGCATTCTAGTATTAATTAGTTACTTACTCTTTTTACTATCCGGGTTAGCAAGTGGTTTAATTAATATGAACACTGAAGGCATCAAGAAATGGAAAGCAGATGCGATTGTTTTAAATAAAGATGCCAACCAAACGGTTCAACAATCTGTCTTTAAATCGTCTGACGTTGAAGGCAAATTTAAAGAAGAGGCACCGTTAAAACAAATTGGCGTTATTGCATCGAACGGAGATAGTGAAGAGAATGCATTACTCTTTGGCGTAACATCAAACTCATTCTTGATTCCAATGATTGAGGAAGGCAAAAAATTTAATAAAGATAATGATGTCGTGATCGATCAATCATTGAAAGACAAGGGATTTAAGGTTGGTGACACCATCACGCTATCTCAATCTGATGAGAAACTACATATCGTTGGCGTATCAGAAAGTGCTAAATATAATGCTTCTCCTGTTATTTTCGCAAATGACAAAACGATTGAAAAAATTAACCCAGCATTATCATCAGATAAAACCAATGCTGTAGTTGTAAAAGACAGTAATTGGAAAGATAAAAATGTTGATAAAGATTTAGAAGTTATAGGAATAGATGACTTTGTAGAGAACCTACCAGGCTACAAACCACAAAACTTAACAATGAACTTTATGATTACATTCTTATTTGTTATTTCTGCCACAGTCATTGGCGTATTCTTATATGTCATCACGTTGCAGAAAAAGAATTTATTCGGAGTACTAAAAGCTCAAGGATTTACGAATGGGTTCTTAATGAAGATGGTGTTAGCACAAACCTTTATATTAGCCTTAATCGGTACTTTGATTGGCTTAATACTGACATTACTGACAAGTTTAGTCTTACCTGAAGCGGTACCTGTCCAATTTAATATCGGTACACTCATTATCTTTGGTATCGTTTTAATACTAACATCTCTTGTTGGTAGCTTATTCTCAGTATTATCCATTAGAAAAATAGACCCACTCAAGGCGATCGGGTAAGGAGGTACCACCATGTTAAAATTTGATGAAGTGACTAAAGAATTCCAAGATGGTAATCATACAATTGAAGCAGTTAAACCGACATCTTTATCTTTTGAAAAAGGTGAACTTATAGCTATTGTTGGCCCTTCCGGTTCCGGTAAGAGTACGTTCTTAACAATGGCTGGTGCGTTACAAACACCAACATCCGGTGAAATATATATTAATGATAAGAAAATCTAAAAAATGAGTCAGAAGCAATTAGCTAAAATGAGAATGAAAGAAATTGGCTTTATATTACAAGCGACGAACTTAGTCCCATTCTTAACAGTAAAACAACAATTCCATTTATTGAAGAGTTATAAAAAAGATGTGTTAAGTACTGAAGAATATGATAAATTGTTGAACGATTTAGGCTTAAAAGAAATTGAGAACAAATTACCCTCTGAAGTGTCAGGAGGACAAAAACAACGTGTCGCGATTGCTAAGGCAATTTATACACAACCTTCTATTATTTTAGCTGATGAGCCAACTGCATCGCTCGATACTGAAAATGCGATGGCAGTTATGGAAATCTTAAAAGAACAATCTAAACAACGTCATAAAACGTGTATTATCGTTACACATGATGAACGATTAACCAAGTTCTGTGATAAAGTCTTCCATATGGAAGATGGACGTTTAAAAGAAAAATAATTAAAATAAAACTCCCTCCAAGTAAGCTTTGAAAATCATGGCTACTTTGAGGGAGTTAATTATATTACTTGATATTACTAGATAAAGTTAATTAACATCTATTTATCTTTTAATTCTTTTTCTAAATCTTTTTCATCTTCCATGGCGATTGTCGCTTTTTCAGATTCTTTTCGATACTTTTGATACATGATGACAAGTACGATTGCCCAAACTGGTGCGAATAGTACTGCAAAACGTGTCGTACTATTAATAAGTAAAACGATAAAGATAAATGCAAAGAAGGCAAGAATGGCATATGCCATGTATTTGCCACCAGGCATTTTAAATTTACTATCTTTGTGTAATTCAGGGTTTCTCTTCACGAAACCTAGATACGCAATCATAATACATGTCCAAATCATAATATTGAGTACTGTTGAGAACGTTGTGATTTGAACGAATACCTTCGTAGCATCTTTAAATACTGCATTTAAAATAATCGCAATACTTAATAAACCACAAGTAAGTAAGATAGCGTAATATGGAACACCATGTTTATTCGTCTTATGTAAGAATGGTGGACCTTGCTTTCTTCCAGCTAAACCGAATAGTGTACGACTGTTAGCAAAGATACCACTATTACATGAAGATGCAGCCGCTGTTAAAACTACAAAGTTAATGATTCCCGCTGCGAATGGAATACCAACCAAACCAAATAATTTTACATATGGACTTTCCGCAGGATCTAATTGATTCCAAGGTACAACTGACATAATAACAGCTAATGAACCAACGTAGAATATTAATATACGGAAAGGTACATTGTTAATTGCTTGAGGAATCGTTTTATATGGATTTTTAGTTTCCCCTGCAGTGATACCGATTAACTCAATACCAATAAATGAGAAGATTGCCATTTGGAATGCCATTAAGAATCCAGATATGCCATTAGGGAAGAATCCACCATGACTCCAAATATTCGCTACACTTGCTGTACCATAATCAGTCTTCATTGCAAAGATGACCATAACAATACCTACAACAATTAATGCGATAATCGTAATAACTTTAATTAGTGATAACCAGAATTCAAGTTCACCAAATAATTTGGCGCTAAATAAGTTCATACCTACAAGTACAAGAATTGTAAATGCAACTGTTAACCAGTTAGGTATTGCTGGATACCAAAATTCAACGTATTTAGCAACGGCTGTTACTTCAGCCATACCTGAAATAATCCAAGTTAGCCAGTATGTCCAACCGACCATAAAGCCTGCCATTGGACCAATATGATGATGGGCGATATCACCAAATGATTTAAATCCTAGATTAGACAATAAGATTTCTCCCATTGCTCGCATAAACATAAATAATACGAAACCAACGATAATATAAGTAA
Organism: Staphylococcus sp. HMSC62B09; assembly: GCF_001839115.1. Lineage (NCBI taxonomy): Bacteria > Bacillati > Bacillota > Bacilli > Caryophanales > Staphylococcaceae > Staphylococcus > Staphylococcus sp. HMSC62B09. The sequence goes on along the minus strand of NZ_KV840149.1, from coordinate 290,828 downwards.
GTAAAATCGATGGACCTGCTAAGTGAATGGATTCACCTGCACCTAGGAATAATCCGGTACCAATCGCACCACCAATTGCAATAAGTTGTATATGCCTATTGCTTAATTCCCTTTGCAGTTTATCTGCCATAATGTTCGTCCCCTTCATGAGTATATATGTGACTTAAAATTATGACTGACTACGAATACTCTGTATGATTAGTTAATTAATTGTATTAAATTATGTAATTAATTTTTTTGTTAAAATTAATGATACCCTATTTATTAATTTTTAATCAATGAATTATACAAATTTTCGTATTAATAGTAAGTGTAAATAAGAGAGGTGTATGATATCATCATGCGTGAAATAGACATTTCTTTGGCTATAATACCTATAATTAAGACTGCCTACTGTCTAAAATATAAAGTTTTTTAAAACATATAATTGTACATATTTGTAAATTGCATTTAAATTATAACTATAGAAAAAAGATAGAAAGTAGGCTAATCATGCTTAATGATTTTAATGAAATATTAGAAGGTCGTAAATCAGTTAAAGGTTTCGACCCAGATTATAAAATTCCTCATGAAGAAATGAATGAAATGATTGCAAAAGCAACGAAAGCACCTTCATCAGTGAATATGCAACCTTGGCGTTTTGTTGTGGTTGAAAGTGATGAAGCGAAAGCTAAATTGCGTCCATTAATTCAATTTAATACAAACCAAAATGATACATCATCAGCAATGATTGTCATTTTTGGGGATTTACAATGCTATGAAGAAGGCGAATATATTTATGAACAAGCGGTTGTCAATGGTCACATGCCACAAGAAGTTAAAGAACAAATGTTACCGATTGTTTTAGAAAATTATAAAAATCGCACACGCCAATCAATGAATGACATTGTTAAAGTAGACAGTAGTTTAGCTGCTATGCAATTGATGTTAGTTGCTAAACAACACGGTTATGATACAAATCCAATTGGTGGCTTTGAACATGAAGAAATCGGTAAAGCGTTTGGCTATGATTTAGAACGTTATGTTCCAGTGATGATTGTCGCAATAGGCAAGAAAGCTAAAGAGGCACACACATCATTTAGAATGCCAGTTGATCGTGTAATCGATTATAAATAATACTTCAATTTAATAATGAAAAAACGCGTAACTGACTGAAAAGATAAGACGCTTATATCAAATTTTTTAGTTAACGTCACTCATGCGGTGAGGCGGGACAGTGTGTTCATTATGAATACTGTTCCGCTTTTTTTAATGAAGAGATGTATAGAGTCAGTGCTAATCATATTTATGATGAAGAAAAAGGGTATAGCTTAAGATATCAAATTGCGAAAAGGGTGATTCATGGATAATAAACAATTAGAGACATTAACACGTATTCAGAAAGGATTATATGAAACAACAAAGGCAGTCTTTCCATTTGATAAACGCTACCGTATTAAGTCATTTGTGCTAGAACGACCAGAAGGCAATATAGTCATTTATCATTCATCAGGTTTAAATGAAGCAGTGACAGATATCCAATTATTAGGCGGCGCTTCATGCGTTTTAATGAATCATGAGCATGAATCATCAGGCGGAATACCTAGTATAGATATACCATTTTGGATTCATCGTGATGATGTAGCAGCAATCAATCGAACGGTACCGATTGATGGACAGTTTGAACAACGTGAGACGATTGCAGATGATTTAGAAGTCATTCCTACTCCAGGACATACGTCAGGTACGACGATGTTTCTGTGGGATAACGGTGAACATCGTTTCCTTTTTACAGGCGACTTTTTATGTGTAGATGATGGGGAATGGCGTACTGTTATTCTCAATTCAAGTGACCGACAAACATCCATTAAAAGCCTGGAATTGATTCAAGACCTAGATTTCGATGCTATTGTACCTTGGGTTGCGATTGAAGGAGAAGGTGCTGTCTTTTTTGTTGAAAATGAGGAAGATAAACGTAAGAGACTACAAAAATTATTGATTGCGTCCGTCGTGGTGAACATACGTAACTCGCATATTAAAACATTGTTATTAGAGGTGATGGTGCATGAATATAAATCGAGGAATCAATCATATCGGACTCACAGTACCTGATATTGAAGCGGCGACAGCCTTTTTCAAAGAAGGGCTCAACGGAAAGATTGCTTATGATAGTCAACGAAAGACGGATGAACCTCGTGGTGGGGAAACAGTTGAACACATTCTTGGTTTAGAAGAAGGGGCATCCATTATTCATAAACGTATGATGGTCTTTGGTAATGGACCGAATATTGAAATGTTTGAATTTAAAGATGCACATCAAGGTCAAGCGCAAACGTTACAAGACATTGGTTTTACGCATATCTCTTTTTATATCGAGGCAGAACACTTTGATGAGGCCGTTAAACAGTTGACGCAAGCTGGAGGTCAACCTATTTCAGAGCCGCATGCGAATACGAAATATGAAGACACTGAAGGTAATCAAACTGTTTATGTAAAAAGTCCGTGGGGAAGCTTAATTGAATTACAAACGGTACCTAATGGATTTTACTATCCAGATGATAGTGAGGCAGAAGTTTTTGTGCCGAAAAAGGTCGACAATTAAAGTAATTTAAACATATCATTATTCATTAATATGACACATTTGTCATATTAAAAAAATTAAGTATTTTCTTCCTTTAAATTAATGTATAATGCCTTTAACAAGCCTTCCAAGTAGCTTGTTAAGCCTAGATATTATAAGGGGTTTAGGGTTATTAGATGTATGCAATTTTAAATATCTATGCTTAAAAAGGGTATAAAATTAAAGACATAAAATTTTGTTTATGTCAACAACAATTTAAGGGAGTAATTTTCATGATTGATATTCAAATTCAAAAATCAGAATTAATCGATGTAATTGAAAATATTGTAAAAGAAAAAGTGTATGTAGAAAGTGACGATGCATGTGAATTTTTAGCGACTGGGATTGTAAATGGTTTGGAAGAGCTTAATAGTGATGAAACACAAGCGAATAACTTGTTAGGACTCAATAGTGAGTTGCAGCACGAAGTCGATGAATCAAATGACGCAATTAAAGTGACCTTATCTGCTGCAGACAGTGCCTCCAGTAGCTCGCAATTTGTTAATAAAGGCGCGGAATAAACATTAGTGATTATTAAAAATGTTAGTGTAAGAACTTTTGATTTTAACAGCAATATACGAATGAAAATAAGCATCACCTATTATGAAAAGCGAATGCTTTTTAATAGGCGGTGCTTATCATGTTATGACGCATTTATGAGAATAATACTTTTAAGATGTTAAATAGAGAACCTATTAATTGAAGAAAAGTACCAGACATAACGAGACCTCCTCTTGATTAAACTTGAAATGTATTAAGCGTTGCGTGTTAAATTCTCACTTTGAACTAAATCATCTGCTAAGTCATGCCAAAATTGTTGTAATTCAGCTCTAGTGCGTTTTGTGTCAGTACTATCTTGGCCGACAAAATCTACATGATCCCAATCATGTTTTGTTGGTGTTACTTGCCAAATACCTTTTTGATTTGTATCCGTTGCTTGTGTATAAGCTTGATTAAATGGATGTTGTGATGAAATAACAGACACTAAGCCATCATTTTCTCGCCATTCTTTTTCAGCTGCTTTACCAATTACATTAGCAGTAAGGGTAAATGGGAAGAATAAATTTAAATCAGATTTTTGACGTCCGAACAACGATGCATGTGTTGATTCTCCTGTGTAAGTTTTATACACAATGTTAGGGTTTAATGATGTTTGACGATTAAGATTTGTCGCACCTTCACGTGTTAAATCATAAAAGCCATTGTCTTTGGTTTGCCATAATTTTGAATCTTTAACACGTTTGACATAGTCAACGTAAGACTCGTTAGGCTGTTGTTTTAGACCCCATTGAGACAGACCGAAGTCTACACGTGAATCTTTATTGCCAAGTACTTTTCCTACGTCAAAGACAACTTGACGAATAAGCGCTTCGTTACCTAATAAATCTGACGCATGTGTGCCGTTATGTGGCGTTCCAAGTGTCGTAATTGATGAAATCATATTATCGTTTTGACCTTGATATAAAGGTGAAATATCGCCACCATGTACACGTTGATATTCTTGTTCTTCTGGATTACCATTTCTTAATAATGATTCTAATTGACGAATCGTTTGACCGCCCATACTATGTCCTACAAGATGTACTTTTTGGCCTGGTTGCCAATCTTTATATACGCCTTCATATGTTTTACCGTAACGTTCATGACCATATTTGGCAGCGTGTGCAGCACCATAATCCACAGTTCCACCTTTAATATAGTAATAAAGTTCGACAGCACGATCGTAGTTACTACCAAACGCACTAATGCTCGCTTCATAAGATTCATAGCCGTTTTCTTCTAAATCCTGGCGTATGTTTAATTTACCGCCCCCCCAATAGTGCGCTAGTACGGATGGGTTTATGTCATCAGTAAAACCATTAAATCCGTGAACTAAAATAATAGGGTCTTGATTTTTATACTGAGCTTGTTTCGCAACTTTATTGGTTTGATCTTTCGTTCCAGTTGCAGCTTGTGATTTAGATTGAGTGTTTGTCGTTGCGACTGCGTTATTTTTAAGTGTATTTAACCCAGATTGTGCATCTTTATTTTGTTTAGAAGACTTATCACCATCTAAAGTAGGGTTAGTTTGCCCATCAATTGAAATATTATTATCGCTATTTTGTGTATTAAGACGATTCGTTACTTCAGAGGTTGTCGCTTCCTTCTTAGTTAACGTTTGTTGCTGAGATTGTGTTGCGGTTTTAAGTGCGTCACCTTGATTGTCGTCATTATCCTTTGGTTGTGATTGTGCTTGTTGATTGTTGACTTTTGGTTTATCTGATGTATTTGATTCTATTGACTGTTGTTGTTCAGTTGATTTAATTGTGTTTGGATTAGTTTCATTTGAAGAAGTATTTGCATCTTCAGATTTAACAACATTTGAATGTAGTTGATTTAATGCTTCTTTTTTATTATCAGACGTTTTATCAGTTTGTGATTGCGTATGTGCAATTGTTTTCTTAATTGTGTCGTCTTCTTTAGAAGCTGTATCAGTTGATTGCGTTGACGGTTCTTCCTGTTTAGATGATTCAGATTGTTGCTTTGTTATGCCGTCGTTAGTAGTTGGTTTAGAAGTTTGTGTATCAGTTGAAAGTGATTGTTTAGAAGTTTGTTTAGCTTCAGTTTGTTGGTTATCGCTATTTGAAGCTGGCTTCTCAGATTTTACAGTGGTACTTTGATGCGTCTCATTTGAAGTTGTAGTAGTTTCATTCGTTGTAGATGCATCGTCAGTTTGATTATGTTCATTATGTAAGCTAGTTTGTGAATTATTTGTATTATTTTCAGTTTGAGACGCTTGCGACTTATCTTGTTCAGTTGATTGAACTTGTCCCTTTTGAGTCGCGTATGTGTCTTTATCCCCAATAGATTGTGCTGACGCCGTTTCAGGAGTTCCCACTTCCTGTTGTTTCTCGGCTGCCTGTGCTGAGCCACCTCCCATGAATAGCAACGTTGCTACTACAACTGATGACGCGCCTACGCTCAATTTACGAATACTAAATCTGTTCTCTCTTGTTTTCATAAACAGCACCTCTATTGTATTTAATTTTTGAAAATGAAAATCTATGAATCCATATTAGATAAATAAATTAATGATTGCTCGTGGCAAGAATTCAAACAATTTGCTAAAGATCGCTTTAATAGCTTCCATAATGACCTCCCTTTCATTTTAAAAGAGAAAGCGTTTACAAAACGAGGTAAAAAAATATGTATTGCGAGGATACCTTAAGTGAAAAAACGTATCTCTTTCAAAGTAATTTAAACAAATAGTAACCTTGCTCACTAACAATTGTCAATGACTTAGTAGGAATCGTTTTTATATGGCAACGAGTTGGAACGATCTTTAAATCATAAAAAAGACTGAAACGATAATCGTTTCAGTCGTAAAATAGCGGAGAGGGAAGGATTTGAACCAACGCGAGCAAAAAGCTCCTACCAATCATAAATGATTGGCCTCTTTAGCCAGGCTTGAGTACCCCTCCATAAATATATTTTACATTTTACCTCTATCACTTTATTTTGTAAACAAAAAATACTTTGCTTTTGTTATTAAATTAAAAAAATAAGTCTAAAGTTTTATTAATTAATACATCTAAAGACGCATATTGTCCGACTAATATCATATAATAATATTGAATAATTATTATATTGAGCGATGTATGTCATGACATAGCTATATAAAAGAAAGGTATTGAGGAGAATAATATGTGGAAATCAAAATTTGGTAAAACATTTATTGCAAGTGTAGTGATTGGAACAACGATGTTTGGTTATGCCGGTCATCATGATGACGCGCAAGCTGTTGGTAACTATTATTATGATGGCTTACATGCAGGTGAGTACTCAGGATATTTAAAAGCTAAAAAGATCAGTAACAGTTCAATTTCAAACAAATATTATCCAAAGGCATCCCAAAGTAATTTGAAATCTATTGGTCGTGTTTCGAATTTAAATGGTTGGAAAGTGGGGATTCCAGAATATAAAGGTCAAGACTCAATGGGTACTGGTACGGTTATTGGTGCGCATACCTTTGTTACAAATGGACATGTTATTGATGATAAATATGGTAAAGCTGCAGCACCAAAATATATTAAATTTCAATTGAATCGTAATGGTAAATCAATACCTTATACTTTTCATGCAAATGAAGTCATTAAGGTACCGCAATATGATATTGCGATAGTCCACACTAAAGAAAATATGTCGAAGTATGCTAAACCAATGCGTATTGCGACAGATTCTGAAATTAAGAAATTGAAATTTAATACACCTCTATATTCATTAGGTTACTCAAAAATTAATGGCGACAATACGAAACCATATCTTAGTAAATTTCGCGTAACACAATTTTCTCCTAATGGTTCAGAAATTCAAACGAAAGACATTTTTAGATCAGGTGCGTCAGGTTCGCCTATGTTAAATAGCAAATATACTACAATGTACGGTATGAGAACGTATGGACACAATTTAGGTGGTACTGCGACCGATATGTATGCTAAGCAAGAAGCTTCTGGAGGAGAGTCTTTCAAAGGATATGCTGGCAAATTTGTTCGTCAACATATTAAGTAATTTGATTGAATAAATTGAATTACAAGCGTTTCGCAATTTATTATACAAAGGGAATAAAGGGTGGAGAGAAATGAAGAGAAATTATTTAATGATTGGTACGCTTACTGGAACAATGTTATTAGCTGGTTGTAGTTTAAGTGATTTTGGACTTGGAAATGAAGCATCCGAAGATAACAACAAATCATCACAAACGGATAAATCGAATAAAGATAGTAATTCGAAATCTGATAATAGCACTAATGATAACAAGAAAAATAATGATGTGAATTCAGTAAACAGTGTTAAAGATTTAAATCAAGCTGAGAAAGTCGCATTAGCGCTAAGTGATGACAGTGTATCTAATGTAGCTATAACTGCCAATGATTTAAAGCGTCATTCATATATTGAAAATAGTAATACTGGGAAAAAGCAACAAAGTATAGATAAATACGAATTACAAGCAACTGGAGAAGCAGTTGAAGACGCACCAGAAGGGATGACATTTTATAGTGCCTCACCTAGCAAAGGATCCTTTGCGACGTTAATCGGTGTGAGTGATGATAAAGTAGCAGTAATAGGTACACAAAGTACAGGCAAATACCGACAATTTATTCAATCTGACTTAGGACATGAACTTGATGTTAAAGATTTATATCATAAATATGGCAAAGATTCAGATTATAAAAAAGTCGCAAAACAAATTTCTATTAGTGGTGGTTCTAATAGTGCACATTCTGCTAATAGTAATAATAAAAATACGAAAGAATACTTTGCTAAAATATGGCTGACAGCACGAAATGACGCAGATGACATATTTAACGGAGAGGACCATACGTATGAACCTGTAGATATGTCCGGTGAACCGATTAATCCATATAATGAAGATGCTTCAGAAGTGTATCCTGAAGGAACCGTTGTATTAAGTCCATCCGTTACAGCTCTAGGTCACATTACTTTTAAAGATAATAATGATGGGACAGTCACATTTTACGATGTACCAAGTCATTTCCAAGACCATCGTTGGACCGAAGATGGCTACTCTAAACAAGAAACAGCTCGAATTTTGAAAAATGGTCAAACAAAGAAGATTAAGAATGCTTCAGATTCAGATATTGAAAAAGTAGCAAGTTACATTACATCTGATACGCCTAGACAACCTGAACATTATGATAGTTCAAATTCAGATGACAGTAGCTCAGAAGACTCTGATAGTAGTTCAAGTGACGAAACGGTGACACGTGATAATGTCATTGATAAAGTCGAAGAATACGAAGGGCATACTTTAGATACGGACACATACACATATAAAGAACCAGAAAAAAATTCTGACGGAGATTGGGGTTTCTCATTTACTGATAAAAATGGTGAATTAGCTGGATCATATATTGTAACCTCAGACGGTAGCGTTACGAAATATGATGAAAACGGCGAAGAAGAATAAACCTTTAAAATAAACAATATAAGGCACCTCGTTAATTTAGCATAGTGATGTTAACCAAATTAACGAAGTGCCTAATTTTATTGTATTTTGGAGATACATAGATGAATTATGTATATTGTTGCGCGTGGGGCCCCAGCAAAGAGATTTTCAACAAGAAAATCTACAAGCAAAGCAAGCTGGGGAAAAGGATCTTAAGTGTTTATACGCTTAAGTAAGTAGTTCTAATGATTAAAATCAAAGAACTGCTTTAGAGCCTTTCCCGCTGAAAAGAGAAATAACTCAAGCAAGCGAAATCTATCTATAAACTACTTTATCGAACACTTTCATTATTTATAAATACCTTTAATCTCATCTAATCTTTCTACAAAACTATCAATATACGATTGTGGTTTCAGAATCTTAGCATGTGGCGCTAATTGATAAGCAATGTAGTACGCATCGAAACGCGTACAATTCACCCATACTGTAATATAATCCTCACTTCGTTCAACAACTTCTTTAATAGAAAATTGCTGTTGGAATTGGTTCCAAAAGTGTGTGTGCATTTGGAATAAAACAGGATTACAAGTGCCATCCTTCTTGAATTTCAAATTTAAAACTTTCACAGACAAGATATCACGAAGTAGAATCGTCTCAATTTCATGATCTTCTTCATACGTAAACCAATAATCATAATGCATATACAAAATAGATAATGGTTTAATGACTATCTTTTTATCTTTAAGCTCGATGCGAACAATACCTTTATTCACAATCGCTTTTTGTAAAATCATAAGATTTTTCCCGGGCAATAATTCCTGTCTAATTTTAAATTGATTTAACGTACTCATTAAAACGTGTTTATCTGAAACCTTCATTGAACTAATTGAGCTAAGTAAAAATTTGTGAATATCGTGATGCAATATGGGTGTTAAACTTTGAAGTTTAATGAGTAAACTAAGGATGCCTAAACTATGTTTACTTTGTGTTTTCTGCTTAAGTTCATATCCTGCCAATTGATGATTATAAACGACTCTAGTATTACTATGACTCCAAAACTTATTTTCATAAAAGAATGTGTTAATAGTTTTAATATCACGCTGTATCGATTTCTTACTCACATCAGTAAATTGATTTAAGTCGTGTTGCGTAACAACGTGACCTTTAAGAAGCAAAGTTAAAATATTGAGTATACGAGTTGATTTATCCAAGAATTGGGTCCCCTTTGCATCAATTCTATATTTACTTTGAAAATTAATTATATAGTATCATATTCTTTTTACGATGTGTATAATTCCAAAATTAAAAAGTAGCGATATATCAATAAACATAAATATTAAGACGACATCCATTCACAAAAGAGTTAATTTATAAATGTTTTATTTAATATTGCATTTAAAAGAAAAAAGTGATAAATTTTTATGTAAGCGGTTACACAAAAGGGGTGGCAAAGTGAGAACGATTAAAGAAGTGGCTCAACAAGCAAATGTGTCAGTAGCCACAGTCTCAAGAGTGATTAATAAAAGTGGTTATGTGAAGGAAGCAACACGTAAAAGAATTGAACAAGTCATCAAAGAATTAGATTATTATCCTAATGAGACTGCAAGAACTTTATTTACCAAAAAATCAAAAACAATTGGACTGCTTTTACCAGATATGAGTAACCCGTTCTTTACAATTGTTGCTAAAGGTGTAGAGGACACAGCAATTCAAAAAGGGTATCACGTCATGATTGGCAATGGTGAAATGCAAGAACATAAAGAACTAAACTATCTAACCACTTTTAAAGTGAATAATTGTAGTGGCGTCATTGTTTCACAGTTATCAACTCAATTTGCCTTTGATCAGTTTAATTCATATCAATTACCCTATGTACTAATTGACCGTGTAACAGATAATCAGCAATGTATAGAAGCGGACCATTATAAAGGTGGGAAACTACAAGCTGAGACAATTATTAAAGGAAATGCACAGCGTGTACTATTGTTGCATCAAGACTTGAATTATCGCTCTTTTGAAGAACGATTTAATGGTGCAAGGACTACTCTAAAGAATCATGACATTCAATTATGGATTGAGAATGAGCATGACATCACAATTGATAAACTGAAAGCATATGTTAACCATAACCATATCGATAGTGTGATATGTAGTAACGACGTAACTGCGCTTAAAATCATGAAATGGTTACATGATTTACACTTCCATATTCCAGATGATGTACAAGTCATTGGATATGATGATATTCCATTAGCCAAGTTATTTTATCCAAGTCTAACAACGATAGAACAACCTGCGTATGAAATAGGGAAACAAGCAGCATTAGGTTTGATTAATCAATTAGAACACAATGACATAACGACGAAAGTCGTATTAGATGTTGATGTCATTCATAGAGAATCTACAAGGAGGAAGAAAAAATGACAAGTATATATGTAGTTGGAAGCTTATCTATTGATTTAGTAGTTTCTACAAATAAAGTACCGAGTAAAGGTGAAACCGTTCTAGGTGAGTCATTCTTTACGACACCTGGTGGAAAAGGGGCAAACCAAGCAGTAGCAGCTGCAAGACTCGGTGATGATGTTTATATGGTAGGACGCATCGGTGATGATGATTTCGGGAATCAAATTTTTACAAACTTAGAAGACAATCATGTTTTAACGGCATTTCTGAAACCCGTTACACATTCTGCATCTGGTACGGCACATATCACTTTATCTGACAATGATAATAGTATCATCGTTGTACCTTCAGCTAATAACTATGTTACGTCAGATTACGCGTTGGAAGCTTTAAGTCAAGCTCAAGCAGGTGACATTGTTTTAATTCAACAAGAAATTCCCGCTGAAACAGTAAGAGATGTCGTATTATATTGCGATGAACACGATATGATATCAATTCTTAACCCAGCGCCATTCCGAGAAGTAGAGGCAGATGTTATTGATAAAGCGACGTACATTACACCTAATGAAACAGAAAGCAATGCGATGTTCCAGACTGATATTGATAAAGCATTAGAGCGTTACCCTAACAAGTTAATAATTACATTAGGAGATAAAGGTGCTATGTATCATAACGGCACTGAAAAGGTTCAAATTGATGGATTTAAGCGAGAAGTTAAAGATACAACAGGTGCTGGGGATACATTCAATGGGGCTTTCGCAGTAGGATTACAAAGAGGATATTCAATTGCACAAGCACTTAAACTTGCGAATTTAGCAGCAAGTCATTCAGTAACAGGTATGGGCGCTCAAGGTGGCATGCCAACCTTTTCAGAAATTGCAGGTGAATTAGATGTATAAAACAGGCATATTAAACAGCGACATTTCAAAAGTACTCAGTGATTTAGGACATACAGATCAAATTGTAATAGCTGATTGTGGGTTACCCGTTCCTAAAGACGTTAAGAAGATTGACCTTGCTTTAACATTGGGACAGCCAAGTTTTCTAGAAGTTTATGAAGTACTTAAGCAACATATGGAAATTGAACACGTAACGATAGCTGAAGAAATGGAAGTAGACAATGCACCTATCTTTGAACAAGTGACAAAGGACTTTTCAGAAATAGAACAAGTTAATCACGAAACATTTAAAGCATTAACTAAAAACGCTAAAACAATTATTCGTACAGGGGAAGCAACGCCATATGCAAACATCATACTTCAAAGTGGTGTCATATTTTAAGGGGTGAAATTAATGATTCAAATGACTAATATCCATAAAGCCTTCGGGGACAACGAGGTTCTAAAGGGTGTTGATTTTACTCTAAAGCTAGGTACAGTGCATGCACTAATGGGAGAAAACGGGGCTGGTAAATCAACACTCATGAAAATTCTAGTTGGGATTCATAAAAAAGATCAAGGTGTTATCACTAATTCTGATATTGAGATCGACTATAACAATCCTAAAGAAGCGGAAGAAAAAGGATTAACATTTATTCACCAAGAATTGAATTTATATCCAGAATTAACAGTGCTTGATAATTTATTCGTTGGAAAAGAAATCAGAAACAAAATAGGAATACTAAATAAAAAAGAAATGAAGCAACAAGCTGAGCAAGTGTTTAAAGAATTAGATTTCTACATTCCATTAAACAAAGTGGTCAAAGATTGCTCAATTGGTGAGCAACAAATGATAGAAATAGCTAAAGCGATGATGACTAAAGCACAAATCATTATTATGGATGAACCAACAGCAACATTAACAGATAAAGAAATACGTCGATTGTTCGACATGATTCATAATTTAAAAGCTAAAGGTGTGGCCTTTGTATACATTTCACATAGAATGGCTGAAATTTTTGAGATTTCAGATGAAATAACGGTGATGCGTGATGGTGTCTCTGTTATGTATGATGAAACGGCAAATCTAACATACAACCAAATTGTTAAAGCAATGGTTGGACGTGAACTAGATGAACAGTTTCCACATAGAACGTATGAACCACAAGATGTTGTTTTAAACGTAAAACGTCTCAATAATCCGCTACATCATATTGAGAATCAATCATTTTATCTTAAAGAAGGTGAAATATTGGGCGTGAGTGGTCTAATGGGGGCAGGTCGGACTGAGATGATGAGAAGTTTATTCGGTGTCGATAAAGCAGATAATGAAATTGAAATTAAAGGACAAACAGTATCTATAACGTCTCCAATCGAAGCGATGAAACATGGACTTGCTTTTATAACTGAGAATCGTAAAGAAGAAGGGTTAATCTTAGACTTCTCCATTAAAGACAATATGGTGTTACCTTCATTATTTAGCTTTTCAAAACATGGCATCGTAGACGATAAAAGTTCTGAGCAATTTGTTGATACGATGCGTAAAAGACTCAATATTAAATCTCCAGGTAGACTGCCGGCCGGCTCATTATCAGGTGGTAATCAACAAAAGGTCGTATTAGCAAAGTGGATTGGTACCGGCGCGCAAATCATTATTTTAGATGAGCCTACACGAGGTATTGATGTCGGAGCAAAAAGAGAAATTTATCAACTTATGAATGAACTCACGGATCGTGGTGTGTCTATTATTATGGTCTCATCTGAATTGCCTGAAGTCATTGGTATGAGCGATAGAGTGATGGTCGTTCATGAAGGTAATATCAAAGGGGATCTTACAGGAAATGAAATTACAGAAAAAAATATTATGACTTTAGCTACAGGGGGAACTTTAAATGAAACAGTTAACAGCTAAAACATCGTTCATGGAAAAGATTATTCCATTTATTGGTTTGATTTTATTAATTATTGTAGTGAGTATTTTAAACCCATCATTTTTAGATTTATCTAATTTACTCAATTTATTAAGACAAATTTCTATCAATGGTCTGATTGCCTTTGGTATGACATTCATTATCTTAACTGGCGGTATAGACTTATCAGTTGGTTCAATTCTTGCATTGTCATCGGCGTTTATTGCATTAATGATTACGAGTGGTGTTGACCCAATAATTGCATTAATTATTGGCGTACTGATTGGTTTTGTTTTAGGTGCAGTAAATGGTTTATTAGTTACTAAAGGAAATATGGCGCCATTTATTGCAACACTTGCGACGATGACGATTTTCCGTGGATTAACATTAGTTATTACTGACGGAAATCCAATAACAAATTTAGGGGATAGTTATTTATTCCAATTATTTGGTAAAGGCTACTTTATCGGTATTCCAGTACCAGCAGTAACAATGATTATCGTGTTTGTGATTTTGCTTATTCTTCTTCAAAAAACAACATTTGGACGCCATACATATGCGATTGGTGGAAATGAAGTAGCTGCTAAAATTTCAGGTATCAAAGTTAATAAAATTAAAATTTTAATTTATGGAATTTCAGGGCTAATGTCAGCGTTAGCCGGAGGCATATTAACATCACGTTTAAATTCTGCACAACCAACAGCAGGTACTTCTTATGAGTTAGATGCCATTGCTGCCGTAGTACTTGGTGGTACGTCATTAACAGGTGGTAAAGGACGAATTGTTGGAACATTAATAGGTGTACTTATTATAGGTGTTTTAAATAATGGATTAAATTTACTTGGTGTTTCTTCATTCTATCAACAAGTCGTTAAAGGTGTAGTTATTTTAATTGCGGTATTAATTGATCGTAAAAAATAAGAGAAAGCAGGATAACAATATGAAAAAATTATTAGCCATGACATTAGCACTTGTCCTATTTTTAGCAGCATGTTCCTTAGAATCACCATTGAAGAATGATAAAAATGGTAAAACAAATAAGAAAAAATCAGAAATTACAATAGGCGTAAGTATTTCAACTTTAAATAATCCATTCTTCGTTAAAATTAAAAATGGAATTGAAAAAGATGCTAAAGCACAAGGTATGAAAGTTAAAGTTGTAGATGCTCGGGATGATTCAGCTAAACAAACGAATGACATTGAAGATTTAATTCAACAACAAGTTGATTACTTAATTGTTAACCCAACAGATTCAAGTGCGATTTCAAGTGCTGTGGAGTCAGCGAACAATGAGGGTATTCCAGTAATCACGTTAGATAGATCTGTTGATAAAGGCGAAGTTGCGTCATTTATTGCATCAGATAACGTTGAAGGCGGTAAAATGGCTGGCAACTACTTAGTTGATAAAGTAGGTAAAAATGCAAAAGTTGGAGAACTTGAAGGAGTTCCAGGTGCAAGTGCAACGAGAGAAAGAGGTAAAGGGTTCCATGAAATTGCAGATAAACAGTTAAAAGTAATTGCTAAACAAAGTGCTAAGTTTGATAGAGCAGAAGGATTAAACGTAACGCAAAACATGTTAGAAGCACATCCTGACATTAAAGCTATCTTTGCTCAAAATGATGAAATGGCACTTGGTGCAATCGAAGCAATTGGGGATAAGGATATTCAAGTCATTGGATTTGATGGCAACGAAGATGCAATGAAATCAATAAAAAATGGCAAACTAGATGCGACAATAGCTCAACAACCTGAACTTATGGGTAAAGAAGCAATTAAAGTGGTCAATGGACTAATGAAAGGCGACTCTGTAGATAAACAAATCAAAGTGCCATTAAAATTGAAACAAAGTAAGAACTAAATATGTTTGAAATAAAAAAGATTCTGAGACGGTAAGTCATCTCAGAATCTTTTTTAATTAATAAGTGATTGATGAGAACGTAACAATGCATAAACTGTATCTAGATGTGGTGTGTTCACGTTATGAGATTTTGCCTGTTTAAAGATAAAACCTTGTATTGCTTCGACTTCTAATGGCTGATGATTGATTATATCGTAATACATACTTGTTCCCATATGATCAGGATAGCCAGCATAAATTTGTATAATGTCATCGACGATTGTATTTGGAAACTGTATACCTGATGCTTCGGCTACTTGGTGTCCTTCTTTTAATAGTTGACGACATAGATGTTTGACTTCGTTAATTTTTAAGATTTGAGCAGTATTGTGACCAAGTGCAGTTATAGAATTAATACCTAAATTCACTAATAATTTATACCAAATTTTTTCTTCAATATTGTCTTCTAAAACCATTTCAATTTTGGTTGTATTGAATAATGCTTTTAAATGCGTTGTGGTATCATCTTTTTGCAAATGTAAACGATAATCTCGAAAATGAACGACTTCGTTTCCGGATTTTTGGCCACTTATATATACGACTGCCTGATATTTGTGTTTGAAAGGAAGTTGCGGCAATAAGCCATAACCATTTTGAGCTAAAATAAAGCACGTTTCATTATGTGCGAAATGATGTAATTTTGGAATTAGTGAATTAAGTTGGTGCGTTTTAACCGCAATGATAATAACATCAAATTGCGTATTTATGTCATCAATACTATGGACTTTGATAGTTTCATTTACAGGTTGGAGGGTCATTATCTTATTAGCACGACCGATTAATGTAACGTTTGGCAGTGATTGCTGCAGTTCATAAGCAATCGTCGTACCAACCGCACCAGGTCCAATAACAGCAATTTTCATTTTAAACCTTCCTTTCTGATTAGAATTAAACATATATGTATAGAAGTATTTGTGCACTATAAATATAATCATATAGTATAATCATTTTACTTTTCTATGTAAATTAATCTTTTAATTAAAAAGATGGATAAGCAAAGATAAATATTAGAACAGAAAATGATATGATTTTATATAGAAGTTGATATATAATATTGAATTGAAATAATGGGATAGCAACTTATAAAGTTTTGTTAAAAAATGTGGACATAAATAATAGGAGTTAATTTAAAATGAAAAATTTAGCAAAATTAGTTGAAATGAAACAAGACAAAACAAAAATTTCGATGATTACAGCATATGACTTTCCAAGTGCCAAACAAGCACAGGATGCAAATATAGATATGATTTTAGTTGGTGATTCACTTGGAATGACGGTACTAGGTTATGAAACAACAACACAAGTGACATTAGAAGACATGATCCATCACGGCAAAGCTGTACGTAGAGGTGCTGATGATACTTTTGTAGTAGTGGACTTACCAATTGGCGCAGTTGGTGTAAGTGATGAACATGATTTAAAAAATGCGATAACACTTTATCAAGAAACAAATGCCAATGCGTTAAAAGCAGAAGGTGCACATTTAGTTAATTTCATTAAGAAATCAACACAAATTGGAATACCAATCGTAGCGCATCTAGGATTAATGCCACAAAGCGTTGGTGTTATGGGATATCGATTACAAGGTAGCACGAAAGATGCGGCTAAACAGTTAATTCAAGAGGCACATGCAGTTCAAGAAGCAGGCGCAGTTGCTTTAGTATTAGAAGCAATTCCAAGTGACTTAGCTGGTTTAATTAGTGAGCAATTAGATATACCCGTTATTGGTATTGGAGCAGGAAAAGACACAGACGGTCAAGTATTGGTTTATCACGATATGTTAAATTATGGCGTTGATCGCTATGCTAAATTTGTAAAACAATTTGGCGATTTTTCAGTAGGAATTGATGCCATCATACATTATGATGAAGAAGTTAAGGCAGGCACTTTTCCAGCTGAAGCCCACACATATAAGAAAAAGATATTGAATGAGGTAAACAACAATGACTAAAGTGATTCAAACTGTATCTGAGATGCAACAAATTACACAGGAATTGAAGCGTACAGGTAAAACGATTGGCTTTGTTCCAACGATGGGAGCCTTACATGAAGGTCATTTGAGTATGATGCGTCGCTCAGTTGAAGAGAATGATATTACTGTAATTAGTGTATTTGTAAACCCTCTACAATTTGGTCCAAACGAGGATTTCGATGCCTATCCACGTCAAATTGATCAAGATGTAGCCTTAGTTGAAGCAATTAATGTTGATTATGTATTCCATCCAGCAGTAGAAGAAATGTATCCAAACAAGCTAAGTGTCACGTTAAAGGTAGGACGTCTAGCGGAAGTCTTAGAAGGTGCACAACGTCCAGGTCATTTCGATGGTGTAGTTACGGTCGTAAACAAGTTATTTAATATTATGAGTCCTAATAAAGCATACTTTGGTAAGAAAGATGCACAACAGCTCGCAATTGTTGAAAAAATGGTAGAAGATTTTAATCATCCAATTGAAATTGTAGGTATTGATATTGTACGTGAAGCGGATGGACTTGCACGTAGTTCGCGAAATGTATACTTAACTGACGACGAGAGACAAGAAGCTGTTCACTTGAGTAAAAGTTTAGAAATAGCTCAAACATTGTATAAACAAGGAGAACGACGCAGCCATATTATTGTTGGTGAGATTAAGACATATTTATCGGAATATACAAGTGGTCACATTGATGAAGTTGCAATTTATAGTTACCCTGATTTAGAAGTTGCGACAGAAATACAAGGACAAATTTTTATATCTTTAGCTGTTAAGTTTTCGAAAGCACGATTGATAGATAATATAATTTTAGGAAGTGAATAGTAAGTTATGATTAGAACGATGATGAACGGTAAGATTCATAGAGCACGTGTGACTGAATCAAATTTAAATTATGTCGGAAGTATTACAATTGATGCCGATATCTTAGACGCAGTCGACATTTTACCTAATGAAAAGGTAGCCATCGTAAATAACAATAATGGTGCCCGCTTTGAAACATATGTTATTGCTGGTGAACGAGGTAGTGGCAAGATTTGTCTTAATGGTGCAGCATCTCGATTAGTTGAAGTTGACGATGTGGTGATTATTATGACCTATGTTCAATTAGATGAACGTGAATTAGTTGACCATGCGCCTAAAGTGGCTGTTATGAATGAAAAGAATGAAATTATTCAAATGATTCATGAAAAAGAAGGAACAATAATCAAATAAATAAGTGTGACAGCAATCTAAATAACAAAATTGATTTGATCCGGTAGCTTAAAAGCTATCGGATTTTTGTGTGGGCTGTGTATCAGAGTGTTATAAACATCACCTAAAATTATAACATTTGTATAGTATAATAATATTATATAAAAATGTTATAAGATTAGAGGGATTGCTAATGAAAAAATTTCTATCACTTAGCATCACATTTAAGTTAGTGTTAACAGCCTGCAGTACACTTGAACCATCTAAAGAAAATAAAGCGGAATCTCACACGAAACAAACGGATACTAAGACAACAAAAGACAATAAAAAGCAAAATAAGGTTGATATTAAAAAGAAGGATGAAGAAAAAAACAAAGATATTATACCTAACTTTTCTGAAAGGGAAAAATTGGCTTTAGCTTTTTGTGTCGACCATGTTGACCAATATACATTAACGAAAAATGAAATTTTAACTGGATTTTATTTACCTATAGATCCAGCTGGAGAGGAACACTATAAATTAGTTGATTTTACATTAGTTAAATATGATAAACCTATTACAAATGCGCCAAAAGATATGCATTTTTACACCGTATATCCTGACAAACGAAGTTTCGCTGCCATCATCGGTGTGAATAATGAGAAGATATTCTTAGGAGGAACGCAAGCTGCAATCAGTGATTATAATGAATTAATGCAACATGGAAGAGAAGTAAATTTAAAAGATGTCTATTTAAAAAATAATAAAGCCTTGCCAGAATTAGTAAGTAAAATGCATATTGATAATAAGTATCCTGAAATAAGTTATGACGAGAATGGAATGTCTAATAAAGAGATAGAACGATCGGGTTTAGTAGGTTTACATCTTTGAAATCAAATCTATCAAATTATTGCAGACTTTGAAGGTATTAGTTTAAAAGATTCAGGTTATTTATAGGAAGATGTGAAGCTACTTAATTCAAATGAAGATTGGTCGGTACGATATCGTAATCAAGATGGAGAAATCGTTGGTTCTTATAGAAATATGAATGACAAAATTCAAAAGCTCGATGCTAATGGAAATGTAGTTAAAGAAAAAAAGTTGAATAGTATATAAAAACGCTCAGAATGCAATATATTAGTTTTCTGAGCGATCTTTATATTTAACATATTCCTCTAAGGATTGACCAGATTGTTGTACTTTAGTCGCATTGTTTTTTCCTAGGTAACGCAAATGCCACGGTTCATATTGGTAGCCTGTGATCTGTTCTTTACCTTTTGGATAACGCACGATAAAACCATAACGATGCGCATGTCGCGCAATCCATTGTCCTTCCTTTGTTTCTCCAAATTGTTCACGTAAATTAGCATCTGATCCAATAGCACCCACATCATAACTTAACCCACTTTGGTGTTCAGAAGTGCCAGGACGTGCACTATAACGGTCTGCATTTTCTTCACCATCGCGCGCAACATATTGATTATATAAATTCACTTGTGTTTCGTAACTTCTAAATCCACTAATCTTATAAAGACTCACACCATCTCTTTCAGCATCAGTAAACATTTGTTGTAATGCACGTTGTGCTTTAGGCTCCTCACCAGGATTGTAATCAGATGGTAGTTTAGTTGTTTTATTAACGATTAAAATGCCGTCATAGTATGTTCTACCGTTTATGACTTCCTTCTTCTTTTGTTCATTGCCAGTAGTTTTAGTCGATGCATTACGATCATTCTTATTTTCTACGTCTCGTTCAAAGCTACATGCACATAAAATTAAGGTACTCAAAATTAAAATTGAAAGAAACTTCTTCACAATATAATTCCTTTCCAAAAATATTTTAATATCATATTATTCATTACAATGTAAGATTAGCATAAAAAAGCAAATGAATTAAGATGAAATATAACAATATTACATATAAATTAGATTTTGACAAATGTAATAATATTTTGTAAATTGTAATTAAAGTGAAATATTATTCTTTTTAGAGGTGATGTTTATTGCATGGTAGTTTGATTATTATTGAATCATCTTTAAGCGATTTAAATCCCTCGGAACGTAGAGTTGCAGAGTATATTCTTGAGCATCCAGATGAAATTATTAATTATTCCGTACAAAAACTAGCAGACCTAACAAACGTCAGTGTGGCAACGGTTGTTAGGTTATCAAAAAAATTAAAATGTAAGGGCTTTCAAGACTTAAAGCTAAAAATCGCTTATGACTTAAACGAACTGGGGAATTATCAACGTGGTTATGCAGAAATAGATAAAGATTATTCAATTATGGAGCGCTTTTTTTGCAAGAAATACTTTCAAATAAGTATTTACAAAGTACACTTTTATAAATAAAATATAGTATAATTAATTGATTTTAAAAATGCAAATGATATGAGGAGACATAGATGAAGAAACTATTATTTATGTGTGGGGTGTTTTTACTTTTACTTGCAGCTTGTGGTTCTAATGATGGTTCCAAAGAAGATAGCGCTAAAACGAAATCTAACGCGGAACAAACAAAATCTAAGAAGTCTAAAAAAGACCAAAAGCTGGAAAAGGAAGTAGCAAAGCTTTCTGAAAAACAAAAATTAGCACTTGCCTTCTGTGTGGAGGATGTTGACCGATATACATTGACTAAGAATGAAATTCTAACTGGAATTTATGAATACAAACTTGCGACTGGAAATAAAAACTTTAAACTAGTTGATTTCAAACTTGTGAAGTACGATGATAGCATCAAAAATGCTCCAAAAGGTATGAATTTCTATAATGTATCACCTAATAAAGGGAACTTTGAAGCATTAATCGGAGTTAGTAATGATAAAATCTTTATCGGACGTATGCAATCTGGTTCATTAGATTACAAAGATTTATTAGGAAAAGGTAAAGAAGTAAAATTAATTGATGTCTATAAAGCGAATAAAGACAACAAAGCTTTACCAGAATTAACTGATAAGATAAATATTGTAGATAATTTATCTAAAAAAGATAAAGAAAATAACAATCCATTATCTGCAGAATACTTAGAGAAATCAGGAACAGTTAATACACATTTTCGTAACCAAGTGTATCAAATGATTTCAGATTTCGAAGGTATTGCAGTAGGTAAGACAAACTATTTATGGGACGATGTTAAAATGGTTGGTCATAGTGGGGATTGGATTGTGAATTATCGAAATAAAGATGGCGAAATTTTAGGTACATATAAAACTAAAAATAATAAAATTATTAAGTTAGATGCTAACGGTAAAGTTATAAAGCAAGAAAATTAATAAGCTTACACTAAAGTTCTTAGGTTAATTGAATTAGCTTGAGAACTTTTTATATAGGGTTTTATAATTATGCCAGTATGATACGATAAATATAAGGGGAAGACGGCAATTAAAATCATACAAAGGAGTTTATGCTTATGAATCCAAAAGTAGGTTTTGGCGAAGCATTTAAGTTGTTTTGGAAAAATTATTTTAATTTCAAAGGTCGCTCAAGACGAAGTGAATACTGGTTTATGCAATTATGGCATTTAATATTTTATGGACCCGCTCTGATTCTTTATATTATGTCATTAATCATGATTATGCTCTCAGCAGGGTTTCAATCTAAAGCTTTATCCATTGTAAGCGTAGTTATGTTAGTTATCACAATCATTTATATAGTTTTATACGCAATTATTACATTCATTCCTAATTTAGCAATGACAGTCAGACGTTTCCATGATACGAATCGTACGATGTTTATTCCTATTTTATCAGTTGTATTAGGTGTGATATCTTTTATTGTCCAATTGATTTGGAATATTAGTGACCCTAATGGTGAAAATGGTTGGGCATTGCTATTTATTCTCCTATTTGCTCTAGTACAATTTGCTATTTCAATTTATCAGTTAGTAATCACATGCTTAAATAGTAAATTTAATAAAAATAAATATGGAGAAAGCCCTAAATTCAAAGGACATTATGAATAATTCAATGTTCTAATTCAATATGCTTATCAACATAAATTAAGGTTCAACGTGCAGTTAATGATTAACCATGTTGAACCTTTTTAGTATATCTATTTACGTTTACCTACATGCCATTTCCAATATGTGAACATGCGTAGGAGATATTCTAATGGACCATATCGGAAGTGTCTTTGATGCAATGTTGCTAATAGCACTAAAACAATATAGATAAATACGAATAAAATGCTTGTGTAAATGAGTATATCTTTGCCAAATAATCCTAGACCGTAACTATAGAAGATGAGTGTACCAATGATACTTTGTGTAATGTAAACGGTAAGAGATATTTTGCCGGCATTTTCCAAACCTTTAAAAATTGGATGTTTCTCATAGTGTTGATATAAATATTTAAATAAACTCATGTAACCTAAAGATAAAACAGGTCCAAATATAGCTACAAGCGTTCCTGAAATTTTGTCGTTGCCTAACCAAAGTAGAGTTGATTTGGCAATAATAGATACTGGAATAAGGTATATAAATAGTTTCGACGACCAAAAGTGCCTTGCATCTTTCTCGAACCAACCACATCTAGAAAGAAAGATTCCTAAAGTGAATAATGGTATTTCAAAAAGTATAGCTATCAAGAAGATAGCACCTTTATTATCACCTAATTGATCTTCTAACTCCGCAAATTTAGGAGATGTCGCTATATCATCTACGTGATGGATATCATTATAACTACCTTCTGTATAAATCTTTTGCACTTTATGAATATATGAAGCTGAATCATATTTGTCAGATGATGTAGACGCTTTTGAATCATCAAACATAGACCAAATACCCATCACGAGCATGAGAGAAATAATTACAATATTAAACCATTTGAAAGCTTTGGTACTTAGTGAAATAAAAGGTATTACACATAACATAGCTAAACTATAAGCCAATAATATATCGCCTTCCCATATGTAACTTGCATGGATAAAGCCTAATATAAGTAAGAAAATGGCACGACGTAATAATTTTAATCTAGGCCGTGGCAATCCTTTTAATTTCATAGACTGATAAAGTTTATCCATCGAAAAGCCAAACAGTATTGCAAAAATAGGTAAAAAACTTTCTTCAACAAGTATGATGATAAGGTTGAATATTCCTTGGTTTACAGGGTTTAAATGGAAATGTTCGATGTAGTCTTTGCCAGATAAACTAAATTGAAATATAAGTAGATTAGCAAGAAATATACCTAATAAGCTGAACCCTCTTAAACTATCAGCAATTGTAATTCGTTTCATAATGTCACCTCAATACTCACAGTAAACAATAATGATAAAATCTAGCATAATTTCGTCTTAAATCTACCTTAAATCATCAATTAAACTATAAAGAAGCGTGGTGACAAAATCACAATTTGATCTCATCATCCCACTTATATAGATAATGTTTTACATTAAACAATGTTAATCCAAATTTTTAACCTGATCCTTAGCTCTTTTGTAGATTTTGTTAGGGAAGTTAGTAATTCGCAACAATTCAATTGCGTTTCTCGTATTCGCTTTACCTTTTTTAATCTTGTAATCAAAGTGGATTTCATCGTTTTCAATCGTTTCATTAAAGTGATAGTTTTGATAATTGTCCTTTAATAATTCTGAAAGTTCGATATCATGTGTCGCTGCTACAATTCTGTACTCTGGTTGATGATTCAAATATGATAATACAGATTCTGATGCTGCAATACGTTCAGTTGTATTCGTGCCTTTAAAGATTTCATCGATGAAACAGTACACTGGCATATGCGTCTCTATATCGAAAAGACGACGAATAGATTTCAACTCAGCCATGAAGTAACTATCGCCCGACAGAACATCATCGGCATTAGCCATTGACGTATAAACTAAGCAGGGACGATAGCTAAACGCATCCGCCGTCGCAGTTTCTATCGTTTGTGCAAGAATAAGGTTAATTGCTACAGCTTTCATAAATGTTGATTTTCCTGATGCATTCGACCCCGTTAGTAGAATATTGTGGTTAATGTCGAGGTCGTTTGGGACTGCATTTTCCAGTAAAGGATGAATCAAATTAGTGAATGTTAATGTTTGCTCATTTGAAAAGGCAGTCGGCTCACAATAAGTGTCTAATGTGCGTCGATACATGGCTAATGAATAGTGATTATCTAAGGTGCTTACATAGTCATAGCAGGCCATTACCTCGTCTTGATATCGATAATACGTATGCTGGATGATATGAAAAAGGAAATAATCTACCATGAATGCCATCTTGAGTAACATGATAAATGCGCCGCCGATATCTTGATCGCCCACTTTACCTAGTAGACCACTAAATAAACGTGCCCCTTTAAAGTGACTAAAGTTCGTATTAACTTCTGGTGTGCCTTTAATTTGGTCGAGATGATAACCTTCCTTAAGGACTTTCGCTGTATAGAATAATGACTTTAAATCTTGATCATAAGTACGTTTCAGGGTACCGGATAATACAATATTTAGTAGAATCGAAAATAAAGTTATAAGTACTCCAGTTGATGGAGAAATGAAACAAATAATGAGTCCAATAAATGGTAGAAATGGACAAATCATAAATAAATTATTTCGCTTTATTGCTTTAAGTTGATCAGGGAAGATAGGGTACACCACTTTACCAATAGAAGCGAGATGATAAGATACATTGACCCTAAATGTTTCATCATTATTAAATTGGTCTAATAGTTGTTTGTTATTAACCTTAAACATATTGCGTAATGTGGCAAACCAACGCATTTCTCCAATAGATGTGAAGTTAAAGTTACTACGATGGAAGATTTCTTCCATATTTAAATCTGACCATGTTTTATCATCTATGAGGTTGTTATGTTGGTCACGTTTGAGTTTGAATTGATAATCGAAGCGGGAATTTGGGCGTATGAAGTTCTCAATAGGCTTCTTATTACGCCAAAGTGTATGTATGTGGTTGATCAATTTCCTCTTGTCTATTATTGTCACAACAACATTTACAATCAAGCCTAATATGATAATACCGATTACCAATAATGCATAGGTCTGATAAATATTCATAACTAAACTCCTTATAAAAATTAAATCATCTACACAATTATTTCATAATTTTATGCAATTAACAAAAGTAGATAAGATAAAAAATTTCAATTCATACATTAGAGGTTTATACACATCGAAATGATTAAATTTTTAATTGCTTCATATTGGTTTCTTAGTGTACATCAGTTATGCTTATAGAGAAATGTAAAAACACAATTGGGTTGGTAGTCCCAATGCAAATGTAATCATTTGTCAGTAACCTTCCTCCTCAGGTCGTCCCTCATTTCAAGTTATATATAGAGGAGGGACAATCATTGGAATTATCAATATTTCATGATGGTCAGTTTTTCATAGGATTGGTTGAATATAGGGAAGAAGATAGGGTTAAGTTGGTGAAATTTACCTTTGGAACTGAGCCAAATAGTGCTGAAATTTTTAATTTTATTTATGGTCATTTAGATGAATTGATAAATCAAACGAAAGTTTCCATTGAAAAAAAGAAACCAAAAAAAGTAAATCCTAAACGTTTACAAAGGCAAGTTGCTAAAGAACAGAAACAACCTAAAACTTCTACTTATGCTCAAAAAGCAATCAAAAAAGAGCAAGAAATGAAAAAAGTGCAAAGTAAAAAGAGTAAGAAATTAAAGAAAGAACAGACAAAAGCACGCAAACGACAGCTTAAAGTTCAAAAAAATAAGCAAAAGAAAAAGGGACATTGAGTCTCGCGAAAATAGGATCTCAAACATTTTATATGTATGAGTTCTATTTTTATTTAATCATTCGCCTTATAACTTTGCCACATAGATTTCATGTCATTGCTCATGATATGCTTATTGATGACATAGGAGGATTTGACTGATATGAAAGATAAATATATATCATCTATAACTCATTATTCACATCGTCATCAACGACATTTTGTAGGTGAACGTTTATGATGACTTTTTTAGCCATTCTCATTTTTGTTATTACTTTGATTTTTGTTATTTGGCAACCTAAAGGACTAGATATAGGAATTACTGCTGTTGTAGGCGCAGCTTTAGCGCTTATTACCGGAGTTGTTGGTTGGTCTGACATCGTGGAAGTAACAGATATTGTTTGGAACGCAACTTTAACATTTGTCGCTGTCATCTTGATTTCACTTATTCTGGATGAAATTGGTTTCTTTGAATGGGCTGCATTACATATGGTTCGAGCATCTAAAGGGGACGGTTTCAGAATGTTTGTTTACATTATACTCCTTGGTGCGATAGTGGCAGCATTTTTTGCGAATGATGGTGCTGCACTTATCTTAACGCCAATCGTTTTAGCGATGGTACGTCATCTTGGATTTAGTAAGAAAGTGATCTTTCCTTTCATTATCGCAAGTGGCTTTATCGCTGATGCAACGTCGTTACCTTTTACGGTGAGTAACTTAGTGAATATTGTTTCTGCGGATTACTTCAACATTGGATTTGTAGAATATTTGAGTCATATGCTAATACCAAATATATTCTCACTTCTAGCAAGTATCATTGTATTATGGATTTATTTTCGAACAACGATTCCAAAGACCATTGATATTCGAAAGGTTCAAAGTCCTGGTGCCGCGATTAAAGATCAGAAACTATTTCGCATATCTTGGCTTGTTTTAGCAATACTATTAATAGGTTATATTGTCAGTGAGTTTATACACTTACCAGTGTCTCTGATTGCCGGAATTGTCGCTATTATCTTCCTACTCTTGGCACGCCAATCAGATGTTGTTTCTACTGGAAAAGTAATCAAAGGTGCGCCATGGAATATCGTGATTTTTTCATTAGGTATGTATTTAGTCGTATTTGGACTTAAAAATGTTGGCATTACAACCATCTTAGGTCATATATTTGCATCTATATCTGCGCATGGTTTATTTACTAGCATTATGGGCGTAGGTTTTATCTCTGCAATTTTATCATCGATCATGAATAACTTACCGACCGTTTTAATTGATGCGATAGCAATACATCAATCACAAGTGACAGGTATCCTTAGAGAAGGTATGATTTATGCGAATGTAATAGGGTCTGACTTAGGTCCGAAGATTACACCTATAGGTTCATTAGCCACTTTATTATGGCTTCACGTTTTAGCTCAAAAAGATGTCAAAATATCATGGGGCGTTTACTTTAAAACAGGAATAGTCATTACGATTCCAGTACTCTTTTTCACGTTGCTAGGACTATTTCTTACATTACTCATTTTTTAAAAGGTGAAAATCATAATTCGCAATGGGAATAACAGTTAGGCATTCATACGTATCTTTTGAGAATAGACAAACATAGGGATTAAATTTTTTGATACTATTTTAAAGTATATTCAAGAGAAGTTAGATTGCTCACCATCCCAAAATGTTAATGTATAAATCGACCATTCAAACAGTTAATTGCTAACTTTTATACACCGTGCAGTCTAACCTCCTTGTAATATAAGGCTTAGATATATACATAGTTGAATATACATATTTTGTCACTATTAATTGGAAGTATACTTTTTAAAGATAATTGATTAGTTTAGTGAGAATAACTTAAGTGAGGTAACGGATGTTTCGTCTATGATCCGTCTATCTCACTTTTTTACGTTTTAGAGTTGATTTGTAAGGACAATATGCTAATTACATTTAAATGAGCATATATGTTTGTAAAAATAGAGATTCATAGTATCTTGAACGTATAAATATTCTAATTCTATTGAGTTGAGAATGTGAAAGCATTAATTGTATATGCCCATCCTGAACCAAAGTCATTCAATAGTGCATTAAAAGATAAAGCTGTAGAAACATTAGAAGCACAAGGTTATGAAGTTAAAGTTTCGGATTTATACGCAATGGATTTTGATCCAGTTGCTAGAAAAGAAGATTTCAAAAACTTAACAGATCCTGAATTCTTCAAATACGCAGTAGAACAAAAAAATGCATATGATAACGATAAATTAACATCAGTGATTAAGGAAGAATTTGAAAAACTGTTATGGGCAGACTTAGTTATTTTCCAATTTCCACTATGGTGGTTTAGTGTTCCAGCCATACTTAAAGGTTGGTTTGATAAAATCTTTATGTTTGGTGGCATTTATGGTGGAGAATATGACCGTTATGACAAAGCCCGATTAACAGATAAAATAGCCATGATTTCAACTACGACTGGCTCACCCGAAGGAAGCTATGCTGCAAATGATTTCTCAGGAGATATTTATGATCAAGTATTATTCCATATTAACCATGGTATGATTTATTTCTCTGGTATGACAACATTAGAACCATTTATTGCTTATTAAGTTAGCCATAGTGAAGAAGTAAGACGTGACTATCTTGAACAATTAGCTGAAAAATTAAAACATATCGATGACATTCCTAGAATTCATTATCACAAATTAGAAGATTTCGATGATAACGGACAATTAAAATAGACATTTTTGAAATACAAGCATCACCAAAATGAATCATTCATTCATTTTGGTGATGCTTTTTTAATTGTAAGTATTTATAGGTCTAGCACATCGCTGAAATGATGAAAATAACAAATGTAATTTAAAATGTAAATGTATATCATCTGATAAATAGGGTATGATGTATATAATCATCTGATGATATACATTCTATTCTATTTAAGGTGTTGATGAGTTATGGAAGAAAAGAAGCATAAGAAATTTAAGTTTAAGACGCCTCATACATATGCTTTATTAATGTTTGTTATTTTTCTAGCTTGGTTATTAACTTACATTATTCCAGCTGGTGAATATGCGCGTGAAAAGAAAGGTGATCAAACACTTGTCGTTTCAGGAACATACCATACTGTGGAATCGGCAAATATCAATTTCCTCGAAATATTCAGGTCAATTCCTGAAGGACTAATCAGTGGCGGAGAAATCGTATTCTATATATTCCTAGTAGGTGGTGCCTTTGGCATTATTCATAAGACGGGTGCTTTCGAAAATGGTGTAAACAAAGCAATGAGAATGTTAGGGAAGGCCAATTTCCTAATGATTCCATTGACGATGACGATATTCTCTATATTAGGATTTACAATTGGATTAGCAGAAGAAACAATTATCTTTGTTCCAATTGGCATTATAATCGCTCGAACATTAGGTTACGACGCCTTAACAGGTGCTGCAATGGTTATTTTAGGTGCTGCCAGTGGTTTCAGTGGAGGTATGTTAAATCCCTTTACAGTTGGTGTGGCACAAACCGTTGCTGAACTACCAATGTTCTCAGGCTGGGGTTTACGTACAATTATCTATTTATTTATCTTAACTGCAGCCATTTCTACAGTTATGTTATATGCACGTAAAGTGAAGAAAGATAAGTCAAAAAGTATTGTGTATGAGCTAGAAAAAGAAGAAGGTCATATTATTCAAGAAATCACTTATCAACACTTTAGTAAGAGACAAGCAGCTAGCTTACTTATTATAGTTGCTACAATTCTATTTAACGTATTTGGCATATTTGTATTCGATTGGACGTTTAATGAGATGAGCGCCAATTTCTTACTTGCTGGTATTGTTGCAGGTTTAGTAAGCGGACTTGGATTGAATGGTACATTTGACGCATTAATTGAAGGAATGCAGAACATTTTATTTGGCGCAATGATTGTTGGATTCGCTAAAGGAATCGTTGTTATTTTGGAAAATGGTAAAATCATCGATACGATTGTCCATGGCATGACAACATTGCTATCAGATATACCAGCTTCATTTGTTATTATTGCTATGTTTATATTACAGTTCTTACTTAATTTCTTTATACCATCTGGATCGGGTCAAGCATTAACAACAATGCCATTAATGGTACCAATATCAGATTTACTGCATATTAATCGTCAGTTAACGGTACTCGCTTTCCAATATGGTGATTCAATCAGTAACATTTTATTCCCAACTTCAGCAATCTTAATGGGAGCATTAGCTGTTGGACGAATTACTTATACTCAATGGATTAAATTTGTGTGGAAGTTGATACTATTATGGGTAATTATTTGTGCTGTGGCGATGTCGATTGCGCTTATAATTGGTTATTAAAAATTTCTCAAGAAGCACTTGGAAATTTGTTTAAAGGCTTGACGGGTAAGACTGACGCTTGTCTGAAGTTAGTAGGAAGTACGTCTAAAAAACGCTGTCATAACAATGTAAAGGCGGGTTTCTAAATAAATAGGAACCCGCCCTTTAAATGCTTGAATTTATCAATTATTTAAAAGATTATAAAAATCTATAAAACAACACATAACAAAGATGTGTCGATTTTGTTATAAAGATTTTGCTCAATTCAAAATAGTTTTAGTATATAATACTGTGTAACACCATTTGAAAGGAGCAACTTATGAACTTAAATAGTATTAATTTAGTTTCAGGTATTTTATGCTTATTATCATTTTTATTAGTAGTTTCTATCATGTTTAC
The DNA here is from genome assembly GCF_001839115.1 of Staphylococcus sp. HMSC62B09. Taxonomy (NCBI): domain Bacteria; kingdom Bacillati; phylum Bacillota; class Bacilli; order Caryophanales; family Staphylococcaceae; genus Staphylococcus; species Staphylococcus sp. HMSC62B09. Next base: position 259,652 of record NZ_KV840149.1, on the reverse strand, counting down.
GAGCATGTTCTGGTTTCTTCCAGGATTGTTTGTGATGTTATTAGCTATTATTGCAAATGTCTTAGGCATCTTGAAAGGCAATAAAGCCATAAATATTACAATGTTAATTTTAAATATTGTATTTTTAGTTATTTTCTCAAGCCCTTTATTATTAGCTTAATATTTTGAGAAAATTATATATATCTTAAATTTCCAGAGGAAGTGGGATAGAAATTAATGTAATGATTAATTTCTGTGCTCGCTTCTTTTTTATTTATCCTTAATAAGGGTATATAGAAGGTATTGATAAAGATAGCTAAGGGGGATTTATAATGGATGTAAGATTTCCGATAGGAGAATTTGAAGCGCCAACAAATTCAACATTAATTGATGTGAAACAATGGATGAGTGAAATTGAAGCATATAGTGATCAGTTGAAGGAAACGGTTCATCAATTGAGTGATGAGCAGTTAGAACGTCGTTATCGAGAAGGAAGTTGGACGGTTAGACAATTAGTACATCATATTGCAGATTCTCAGATTAATTTGTATGAAAGATTGAAAATGGCACTGACTGAAGATGACGTAACGGCGTTCATGTTTAATCAAGAATGTTGGGCAGAGTTGCCAGACTCTAAATTACCTATGCAAGTTTCAATTACTATTTTAGAGGGACTCAACCAACGCATTGTAGAGATGGGAAATCATGTTACTGAAGGTGAATTAAATCGTTCTATCAAGTTATCAGATGGTAGCAATGTACCGGTTTCAGAATTACTTGCGAAATTATCATGGCATGAGCGTCATCATTTAGAGCACATTAAGATTGCATTATCCGACCAAGGCGTATCAAAAGAGTAGTAAATACAGTTATAAAGTTGAGCGTCTACAACTTAAGAATGAACTTTGTCGAAAGCAAGTGTAATTCATCAAACTAATATGATAAAACTGCTATAATCTGTACCTACCAAGAGAAAGATAGGGGAGGAAGTTTCATGAAGGAACAAGTTTTAGTAACTGGAGGGACAGGTTTTTAAGGTTTACGTATTGTCGCGGAATTATTAAAGCAAGATTATGGTGTACGTGCAACAATTCGTTCGTTATCTAAGAAAGATACTATTTTAGAAACATTAAAGGCACAAAATATTGATACGCAAAATTTAGCATTTGTTGAAGCGGATTTATCTAAAGATGATAACTGGGAAGATGCTATGGAAGATTGCACCTATGTGATGAGTGTAGCATCACCTGTAGTGATGGGTAGTGTCAGCGTAACTGATGAACAATCGATCAATAAACAAGCCGTTGAAGGTATTCAGCGTATCTTGAGAGCTGCCGAGAAAACGAATGTGAAGCGTGTAATAATGACTGCAAACTTTGGCGCAGTAGGATTTAGTAATAAAGATAAATCTAGTGTGACAGCAGAAGAACATTGGACTAATCCAAATGAAAAAGGACTTTCTGTTTATGAGAAGTCTAAATTAATTGCTGAGCGAGCAGCGTGGGACTTTGTGAATGCTACTGAAAATCACATTGAGTTTGCGACAATCAATCCTGTTGCTATACTTGGACCATCATTAAATCAACATATGTCATTAAGTTTTCAATTTGTAGAAAATATTGCTAGTGGCAAAATGAAACGTATCCCTAATATTCCAATGAATATCGTAGATGTCAGAGACGTTGCACAATTACATGTTTTGGCAATGAAGACGCCAGAAGCAAATGGTAAACGTTTTATCGCCACTGTAGATGGACAAATCTCTATGCCTGAAATCGCACAATTAATTAAAAAAGAACGCCCTGAATTAGCAAGTAAAGTTTCAACTAAGACCATTCCAGATTTCGCAATTAAGCTAGGCGCTAGATTTAATAGTGAAGCACAAGAAGGTAAGTTATTACTTGAAATGAATAGAAATGTTAGTAATCAGCAAGCACGAAATGTTTTAGGTTGGACGCCAAGTTACACTCAAGAAGAAGCCATTCTAGCATCTGTTGACTGTATGAGAGACTATCACATTTTAAAATAAACATAATTGAATAATACATTTAAGCAAACACCTTTACCTTCATTGTTGTAAATAGAAGATAAAGGTGTCTTTTTACTTACAAATTTAGAAAACGCTTTCTTTTTTCTTGTTTCATGAAAAATACATATGCTAGGATTAGTCTATGATAACGTTTTCATAATAAAAAGTAAGGTGAAACGATGGATAATACACAAATCAAACAATTTATTGAAGATGGTCATTTAACAGTGGGTATTGAGTTCGGTTCAACGCGTATTAAAGCAATTGCGATTGATGACCAATGTCAAACCCTCGCAACAGGTTCATTCGAATGGGAGAACAGTTACTGTAATGGTTATTGGACGTATTCGATGAACGATGCATGGGTAGGCATTCAAAAAGCATATGGCGCAATGACTCAAGAGTTAAAAGAGAAATACGATGCAACTGTGAAACAACTTGCTTCTTTAGGTATTAGTGGTATGATGCATGGCTATTTACCGTTTGATGACAATGACGATTTACTCATTCCATTTAGAACGTGGCGTAATAACAATGCTAATAAAGCAGCTGAAATCTTACGAGAGGACTGTCAAGTGAATATTCCTGAACGTTGGAGTATTGCACAACTTTATCAATCTGCATTAGATCAAGAAGCGCACGTTGAGAAAGTAAGCTATATGACGACACTTGCGGGATACATACATTGGTATCTAACCGATGAGAAAGTATTAGGTATTGGAGATGCGTCTGGTATGTTCCCAATTGATAGTGAGACACAAGACTATCGTGACGATATTATTGAACGCTTTAATAAGAAGTTTTCTGAAAAGGGTTACACACAAGATATTAGAGATATCTTACCTAAAGTAGTTGTAGCAGGGGAGTATGCCGGACGTCTTACTGAAACTGGTGCGAAATTAGTTGATCCAAACGGTGAGCTACAAGCCGGATGTCCATTATGTGCACCTGAAGCGGATGCAGCTACAGGTATGGTAGCTACAAATAGTGTTGCACCAAGAACTGGTAATATTTCAGCAGGTACAAGTATCTTCTCGATGATTGTCCTTGAAAAGCCAATCAAAGATGTCTATCCAGAGGTAGATATTGTTACAACACCAGACGGTTATGAAGTAGCAATGATTCATGCGAATAACTGTACATCAGATATAAACGCTTGGGTCGATTTGTTTGGAGAAGTATTTGAAACAATGGGAGTTAAATACGATAAAGGTGAATTGTTCACCAAATTATTTGAACGTGCCTTAAAAGGTGACGAAGATTTAGGTAAGTTATTGTCATATGGTTATATTTCTGGTGAATTTATCACAGATGTACAACATGGTTATCCAATGCTTGTACGATCAGTAGACAGTAACTTTAACTTAGCTAACTTAATGAAAACACATATTTACAGTGCTTTCAGTACGTTGAAGATTGGTATTGATTTATTAAAAGAAAGAGAAAATATTCATATTGATTCAATGTTTGGTCATGGTGGCATCTTTAAAACTGAAAAAGTTGCGCAATCATTCTTAGCAGCTGCCTTAGACAGTCCTATTCGTGTTATGCAAACTGCAAGTGAAGGTGGCGCTTGGGGTATCGCAGTATTGGCGAGATACATGATTGAAACAGAGACATCAAATTTAGCAACATATTTGAATGACTTTGCGTTTAAAGGAACAGAATCAATGACAATCGAACCAACTAAAGATGAAGTTGCAAGCTTTGAGCAATATACAGAACGCTTTAAACAAGGCATTCCACTTGAACGTCTTGCACATGAACAATTTAATTCAGAACAAAAATAATGAATAAAACAAAGGTAGAAAGTGGGATTAAAATGGCGAACGAGATAGACAAACGAGAACGTCAATTTCTAGGATTGCCTATGGTATTAATATGGGGATACATTGCCGTAGCGATCTTTATGACCGGAGACGGTATGGAGCAAGCATTTTTATCTAAATATATTATGAGTCTTGGCTTTGATAATTCTGAAGCCGGCAATGTCTTAACCGTTTACGGTTTAGTCGTAGCTATCGCTTCATGGTTATCAGGTGTGATGGCTGAGATTTTCAGTCCACGACGTGTGATGACATTCGCGTTTATTATTTGGATGATCTTCCATGTTGGATTTTTAGTCTTTGGTCTAGAACAACAAAACTATGCCATGATGATGATTATGTATGGTATTCGTGGTTTAGCATATCCAATGTTTATTTATAGCTTTGTCGTATGGATTACATATTCTTCACCAAGTTACAAACTAGCTTCAGCAATGGGTTGGTTCTGGGCAATGTATTCAATCGGTATTGGAGTACTAGGTTCATATTTACCAAGCTTTTCAATTCCAATCATTGGTGAAATGGGTACTTTATGGTCATCATTAATCTTCATCTTAATTGGTGGATTAATCGCGATGTTCTTAGTTAAAGATAAAAAAGGCGAAGATGTCGAAGCACAACGCATGACTAAGAAAGAAATGTTAAGAGAATTTGGCCGAGGTATCACAATTCTTAAGAATAAGAACGTTGCAGTTGCCTTTGTCGTAAGAATCATTAACCAACTGTCATTATTCGGATTGGTTGTATTCTTACCACACGTTTATACGGCAGATTTCGGCTTCACTACGTCAGAATGGTTACGTGTTTGGGGATTAATGTACATTATTACAATCTTCACTAATTTATTCTGGGGTATTATGGGAGATAAAATTGGTTGGGTACGCCAAGTACGCTGGTTTGGCTGTATTGGTATGGCCGTTTCTACGTTAGCGTTCTATTATTTCCCTGCATGGAGTGGACCTAATATATTCGTGACAACTTTAATTGCACTGATGTTCGGCTTCGCTGTTGCTGCATTCGTTCCAATGTCAGCCATCTTCCCAACGTTGGTACCTGAACATAAAGGGGCGGCAGTGTCCGTACATAACTTAGCAGCTGGTTTAAGTAATTTCCTAGGTTATGGACTTGCAAGTGTCATGCTTATATTCGCTTCAGCTGAAGTAACGATTTGGGCATATGCAGTGATATATGTATTAGGCTTTGTTCTTACATTCTTTATGAAAGTACAACAGCCTGGAAGACAAGTAAAAACAACAGTTAATACACAATCGAATTAAAAAGGATGATAAAAATGACAAACATTATTGATCAATTTAAAGTAAACGGTAAAGTAGCAATCGTAACAGGCGGTGCCATGGGACTAGGTAAAGCTATGGCAGAAGCATTAGCACAAGCAGGTGCAGATATTGTTATTGCAGACATTAAATTAGATTTAGCTCAAGAAACAGCAAAAGCAATTGCAGATAATGAAGGCGTTAAAACGACAGCATTAAAAGTAGATGTTACAAATCCAGAAGATGTTAGCAAAATGGTAGACGACGTCGTGAATGAGTACGGTAAAGTTGATATCTTAGTAAATAATGCTGGTATGACAATTAATGAAAAAGCAGAAGACGTATCTTACGAAAACTGGTTAAAAGTAATTAACTTAAACTTAAATGGTGTCTTCTTAGTAGCACAAGCAGTAGGACGTCAAATGATAAAACAAGGCTATGGTTCAATCATTAATACATCATCAATGTCAGGATTAATTGCCAATAAACCACAAGAACAAGCATCTTACAATGCATCTAAAGCAGGCGTTATCATGTTAACGAAAAGTTTAGCAATGGAATGGTCAAAATATGGCATCAAAGTAAACACAATTGCGCCAGGATACATGAAAACGGCATTAACTGAACCAATGTTTAATACTGGAGGCGAAATGATCGATTATTGGATGGGGGCGACACCAATGGGTCGTCCAGGTGAACCAGAAGAATTAGGTGGCATTGTTGTATACCTTGCATCTGACGCTTCATCATTCGCACAAGGTAGCGTATTTACAATTGATGGTGGTTATACTGCATTATAATTATATTTGGAAAAGTGCAAGATGAGTCTTTGTACTTTTTCATTATTAGTGAAAAGAATTTTTTGAGAGGTTTTAATAATTCGATGATATGCATCTCAGCTGAAGGATGAAAATCCAATGCTTGAGATGCATTTTTTATATTCAAATCAAGAATTTCTTGAATGAAGTTATGCGTGCCGGTTAGGTTGGGTAAACTGTGAATAGACACTTACTGAACGGAGGAATAATGATGAAGCGCTCAATAGATCTCGAAAAGACATTAAAATCGTTAGATGGACAAAAATATGGAGCGTATAAACGAATGAAAGGCATATATGCCTTTGATCAATTTCACTTAGCAATCGATCATGTACAGGTGGATCCTTATGCGCCACCTTCAAAAATGCGTCTTATCATTCAACGTGATGTCGCCAAAATTCCAAGTGAATTATTAGATGAGAAAGACAAACGTATTGCAGTATCAGATTTCTTAACTAGAGCATTTGGCCATCAAACTTCGGCATTTAATCGTACTGTTAAAGGTTCAGGTAAAAACGGTAAAATTTTCATCGATCATTGTGGTCAAGAAATGTTAGAACGTACATCAGTCGTAATTAATGATAAAGAAATTGAAGTGCGCATTGAAGTTGGTATGCCAGCAACAGGACGTAAGATTCTTGGAAAAGTTGCGGCCCATACACTTATAAATGGCTTACCAAAGATAGTAAATCAAGCTATCATGTATCAAAATATTGATCAACAAGCACTTCAACATCAAGTAACATTAAAATTAGACCAAACGTATATTAGGAATCAACTTGAACAACAACACTTAGTCGCTTTTGTCGAAAATAACGCCATTTTACCACGAAAAAGCGGTGTATCCGATGAGCCAATGAAAGGTGCTATTCAATTTACGAGCCCGCAAGCTTTCGAAACAACATTCAACTTACCAAGTGGTCGGGCAGTCACAGGGATGTCTATTCCTGAAGGCATAACGTTGATTGTTGGCGGTGGTTATCACGGTAAATCGACCCTATTAGAAGCGCTTGAACGTAGTGTCTATGACCATATTCCAAATGATGGCCGTGAGTTTGTTATTACGCGTCATGACGCTATGAAGATACGAGCTGAAGATGGACGTGGAATTCAAAATGTTAACATCAGTCCATTTATAGATAACTTACCTGGCAAGAAAGATACAACGCACTTTTCGACTGACAATGCGAGTGGGAGCACGTCACAAGCAGCTAATGTCATGGAAGCATTAGAAACACAATCGTCAACGCTACTTATTGATGAAGATACATCGGCGACGAACTTTATGGTTCGTGATGGACGTATGCAGAAGTTAATTGCGCCTGATAAAGAACCAATAACACCATTTTCTAATAAAGTGAGACCACTTTTTGAAGCGCATCAAGTTTCAACTATTCTAATTGTTGGTGGGTCTGGTGATTATTTTGACGTGGCCGATCAAGTCTTGATGATGGATGAGTATCATTTGAAAGATGTAACTACTGAGGCGAAAGAGATTGCTCAATCAGATGGATACCAACGTGACCTACAGGCAAATACGCAATTTGGTGCGATTCCATCTCGTGTCCCTTTAGATGCTTCATTCTCTAAAAAAGGGAAAGATGATCGAATGAAAGCCAAAGGGCTACACACAGTGATGTACGGCAAAGATGCAATAGATATATCTGGTTTAGAACAATTAGTGGATGACAGTCAAACCAATGCGTTGACCGTTATGATGAATTACTTTAGACATCACCTTATAGATAATCATAAGAGTCTTATTGATGCAACGAATCAAATGTACGACTTAATTGACGAAGAAGGCATCGAAGCGATATCTAACTTTGATGGACATCCTGGTAATTTAGCGCTTCCTCGTAAGCAAGAATTTATCGGAACATTGAACCGTTATCGTGGTTTAAAAGTAAAATAAAATAACAAAAGCACATTGCACTTGATAGTTAATCAAGCTTTGCAATGTGCTTTTAATTCGTTAAGAAAAAGTCTACAGTAAGATCATCAACATAATATCTTTCGTCATATTCTTCCATTGATGTATTAGGCAGTATGTTTAGGCTTTTGACATAATCAATACCATAATCTTCGACGTAGCCACGTTGGCCATGTTTAACATAAGGCGTTACTTTAGACTTAAACTTTACAACTTGTTGTAAAAAGGGTTCTTGGTTATGAAAGTATCTCTTTGATGCATAAACCCAAACGTGATCGAAATACTGACCGCCAATATTAACATCTAATAATAAAATTTTTGAGAAAATAGGCTTGTTTGGAATTTTTACTTTAGGTGTTATAGTAATATGTTCAATTCGACCTATTACGGTTACAGTTTTATTTTTCAAAGATTTCAAGCTATCGCGAGGCATACCATCACCTTCTTTTGCAAAAAATTGTGAAATTGATAACTATTAATTAAAAAAATAATATGTGATATAATTTTACAACAAAATGCATAAAAAGTGGTGGGATATACATTTTGAAAATACTTTTTTTAGAAGTGTATATTTATGAAATTTACTGTATATGATGGTGGATGCCTTCAGTTGCACGAATACCACTAAAGATACAAATCCCTAGGAAAGTACCTTCTAATGAACGATATCCGTGAACACCGCCACCACCAAAACTAGATGCTTCCCCAGCAGCGTATAGTACTTGAATCGGTTGCATGCTTGGATTAAGTGCTTGGTCATCGAGATTTGTTTGAATACCGCTGAGCGTTTTACGACTAATGATATTTAATTTTATGGCAATTAAACGTCCGTTTTTTCCACTTAATATTTTATGAGGTTTAGCAGTACGAACGAGTTTATCACCTAAGAATTGATATGCATTATTGATAAATGCGACTTGTGGATCTTTAGTGAATGGATTATCAATTTGTAAGTCGCGAGCTTTAATTTCATGTTTGATTGTTTCATAGTCAAGTAAGTCATTTTTCTCAAATTGGTGTTAGTGTTCAAGAAGCTGAGCAAAATGAACGTTACACAGTTAAACATATTCCTTTTGGTAAACAAATGGTAATTGAATATAAAAATGAAACGGATGCAGAAATGTATGTCGTTTTAGATGAAGAGAAACGACTTGTTGGCGCAGATATATATGGCGTCGATGCAGCTGATTTAGTAAATTTACTCGTATTTATTATTAATCAACGCATAACAGCACAAGATTTAAATAAATTAATCTTTGCTTTCCCTAGTGCCTCTAGCGGTGTCATTGATTTGTTAAAAGTGAATATGTTGTAATTTAATATAGATAAATAAAGATGCCTACATATTGGAATCAAAGCGTTATTGTTCCAAATCATGTAGGCATCTTTGTAAATTTTACTATGCGGGCAGTCTAAGAATTTACTTTTGTGATTCTAAGAATTTTTCTGCTACGGCTTTACCAGATTGTGGATTTTGACCAGTAATAATGCGACCATCAGCGACTGCAAACTCAGTCCAGTTATCACCTTGTTCATAGTTTGCACCACGATTTTTAAGTTCATCTTCAGTAAGGTAAGGAACAACGTCGGCTAAGCCCACTGCTTGTTCTTCACTATTTGAGAAGCCAGTAACCGTTTTGCCATCGATAATATGTTTACCTTCAGCATCTTTTACATTTAATAAGCCAATTGCACCATGGCAAACTGAAGCAACAACATCGTTATTTTCATAAATTTCTTGAGTTAGCTTTTGTAAATCTTCATTATCTTTGAAGTCCCAAATTGTACCATGACCACCAGCGAAATAAATGACGTCATAATTTTCAGCTTTAACTGCGTCAGGTGTAACTGTATGACCAAGACGTGTCATAAAGTCTTTATTCTGATAATATTCCCAGTCTAAATCTGTCATCATATCTTCTTGTAAACTTTGAGGGTCAATGGCAGTATAGCCACCTTCTGGACTAATATAATGTACTTTATAACCATTTTTATATAAGACATCCGCGAAATGAACAACCTCACCAAACCATAATCCAGTTGGACGATTCATATCAGGATATTTCGTTACACTTGTTACTACAACTAATGCTCTTTTTGTATTCATTGATACGCCTCCTAATTTTATACTACGTTTAGTCTACCCTTTTTGGAAAAGTAAGAAACTGAAGAGTCGTGAATTAAATATAATATGTTTCATGTAAAACGATGTAAGATGTATTCGTTGTTAGTCCAACGCAACTTCAATATACTTGATATAATGGCTATTTTTTAATGAGAGGAGGATTTTGAATGGTACAAGACAATGGAAAATTAAAATGGTCAAGCTTAATTATGGGAACGTTACTATTAATTGTTGCAGTTATTATTTTCAGTTATCCTGTTAAAAATTTCTACACACTTACTTGGCTTATTGGCTTATTAATTCTTATTAATGGTGTGATTCAACTATTATTCCGTCGTGCTGCGAGAGCGATTGCCGGTAGCGGTTCAGGATTAATTGTTGTCATAGGAATTATTGATTTTATATTTGGACTACTTGTGATATTTAACGTTGGGGCAAGTTCAACCTTCTTCATATTTATGTTTGCCGCATGGTTTATTGTAAGTTCAGTTATTGGACTAATGACCATTTCAAAACAAAACCGTTTGAAGGGACTATCTATCATTGTTAACGTTTTAGGCTTACTATTAGGAATTATTTTACTTTTTAACCCTATGATGGGGATGATTCTAGTATCAACGATGATAGCCATCACATTTGCAATTTTAGGTGTGACTTACGTTATTGATGGACTTGCGTAAATTTTTAGAATAGGGAGAGAGACAGAATTTTATATGAATTCTTTGTCTTTCTCCCACTTTTTATATTTAGAAGTGGAAATCTTAAAAAGTGAATTCATAAATGGGAAGTATTACAATAAGACTTATTAAACAATGATTCTAGGAGGCATTCATGTGACGTACAATTTTGATGAGATCATAGACCGTCGTTCTACAAATGCGATGAATGTAGAAGGTTATAAAGGCTATTTATTTGGAGACGCAGATACTTCAGATTTAGAAGAACATAATGAACTGATTCGCATGTGGGTAGCTGATATGGATTTCGCAACACCTGAAGTTGTGTTAGATGCGATAAGGGATAGACTCGATAAAAAGATTCTAGGCTATACCAACATATTTGGCACAGATTATTATGAGGCTTTTGTGTCATGGACAGAACGACGATTTGGTTATACATTTCCACAAGATCACCTTGTATTTTCTCATGGGATTGTTGCAGGGTTAATTGAACTTGTAAGCTATATTTGTGACAATGACGATAAAGCGTTGATTTTAACACCGAGCTACGGTCCTTTTAAAATGGCTTGTGATAAAAATAATATTAAGACGGTATATTCTCCGATGATAAATCATAATGGATACTATGAAATCGACTTTGAAGATGTTCGTCAAAAAGTAGAAACAGAAAATATTAAATTATGTATTTTTGCTAATCCGCATAATCCAACAGGTCGTGTATGGTCAGAAGTGGAATTAAAGCAATTGGGACAAATTATGGTCGATAATGACGTATGGATCATCTCAGATGAAATTCACTGCGACATTAAACGTGACGGTCAAACACATGTACCTTTTGCTAAAGCAGTGCCAGATTACGATAAGATTGTTACCGCAATGTCGCAAAGTAAGGCATTTAATATAGCAGGCTTAATGTTCTCAAACATCATTATTCCGAATAGAAGATTATTAAAGACATGGAAGTTACATCACTTTAGTTCTGAGAATCCATTAAGTATCGTTGCGACACAGGCAGCTTATGAAAAGGGCGAAGACTGGTTAGCTGCTATGAATGATTATCTAGACGATAACTTTAAATACCTAGCACAATTTTTAGAACAAGAACTGCCACATGCAGAATTTAAAATTCCAGAAGCAACCTACCTCGCATGGGTTGATCTAAGCTATTACATTAAAGCAAAACACATAGATGAACCAATCGCTAAATATTTCATCAAACACGCCGGCGTTATCATTGAAGGACAAGAACAATTCGTTCATAACGCAGAAGGACATATCAGAATAAACATCGCTGTTCCACGTGAAATCATGATAAAAGGACTGCAAAAGATTAAAGACGCATTAGTTTAAAAAGGAGATAACAAATGTCGATTATAGAGTCTTCGAACAATGGTAATACACCCTTTCAAAAATTATTAGGTCATCAAGAAGAATTAATGCAATTATGGACACAACTAAGTGATGTGTTAGAAAGTGACAGCGCACTTAGCAAAGAATTAAAAGAAGAGTTAAGAAGAATGTTAGCGCAAAAGAACGGTTGTCAGTACTGTAAAGCTAAAGGTCAACCTACCGGCAGTCTTAAAGATGAAAAATCGTCCGTTTGCATAGGATTCACAGAAGTTTTTATTAAGATGGGTGACCAAATTCCGGACAATATTATAAAAGTACTTAAAGACAGTTTAACAACAGAAGAAATTGTTGAACTCATTGCATTTATTACATTCACAAACGCACAACAAAACTTTGGTGCAATAATGAAATTGCAACCGTAATACAACCCTCTAGCCAACGTGGTTAGAGGGTTTTTTATTTGAGTGAGTAGCAAGATAATCTTCCAAATCTTATAAAACTTATATGAAATAATAGAAATAAGTATATAAAAATTTAATTTTACAATTATTTGAAAATTTAGAATCATGAGTATAGAATGTAATTAAAGAAATGAGAAAACGTTTACATTAAGAATATGCTATATCTCATTTCTATGTTTTTACAGAATATTTTGGGATGCACAACGATACGATCTTACGGAAGTGGGTGATAGTGATGACGGACTCATATGATTTGATTGTGATTGGTGCAGGACCTGGTGGATATGTTGCTGCTATTCGCGCTGCACAATTAGGTCAAAAGGTTGCAATTGTAGAGAAAACAAACGCAGGGGGGACTTGTTTAAACGTAGGTTGCATACCTTCTAAAACACTACTCGAACATGGAACGAAAGCACATGATATACGTAAGGCCAATGATTGGGGAATTGAGACACAAGGGATGAAAGTAAACTTCTCTAAATTAGTACAACGGAAACAACACATTGTTAGCACGCTCACAGGTGGTGTGAAGCAATTATTAAAGAAAAACAAAGTTAATTTCATTAAAGGTGAAGCTACTGTAACGAAAGATTTAGAAGTTAAAGTTGGTAATCAATCATATCAAGCGAAAGATATTATTCTAGCAACTGGTAGTAAACCTTTTATTCCACCTATTGAAGGATTAAATGACATAAAGTATGAAACGACAGACACATTTTTTGATATAGAAACGTTGCCTAAACAACTCGCAATTATTGGTGGCGGTGTTATAGCTACTGAGTTAGCATCTTCAATGGCTGATTTAGGAGTCGAGGTTACGATGATTGAAGTTAATGAAGATATTCTTCTCACCGAGATTGAAGAAGTACGTGAACTGTTAAAGGACCATTTGAAGAATCAAAGTATAAGAATTTTAACAGGCGCAAAGATATCTAAAGTAACAACCTCTAAAGTGATTTTGGATAATCATGAAGATGTGTCATTTGATACTTTATTAGTGGCAACTGGTCGACAACCGAACATCAAGGTAGCTGAAGATCTAGATATCGATATGGATGGTAAATTTGTACAAGTCGATGAACACTATCAAACAACAATTAATCATGTATATGCTATTGGAGACCTTGTTAAGGGTTATCAACTTGCACATTCAGCGAGTTCACATGGATTACATGTTGTTGAAACTTTGGCTGGATTAAAACCACCGCCAGTATCTCCAAACAATATTACACGTTGTATTTATACTCGTCTTGAAGCAGCATCAGTTGGTTTATCTGAGTCTCAAGCTAAAGAAGCGGGTTATGACGTATCTGTTACACAATCTTCTTTTCAAGGAAATGCAAAGGCGCTCGTAAAAGGAGAAGTACAAGGCTTTATCAAAATTGTAACTGATAAAGCATATGGAGAGGTCTTAGGTGCTTTTATTGTTGGTCCACATGCTACAGATTTAATCAGTGAAGTATTAGGTGTCAAAGTTTCAGAAGGTACAATGAATGAGTTATCTAACATCATTCAACCACATCCTTCTCTATCCGAAGCAATTGGCGAGAGCGCGGATGCATACTTTGGAAAAGCCATTCATATGTGATAACAGAACAAATCAATGAATGATAGGAGGAACTAACGATGGAAAAAGAACAAGCACGTTGGATTTATAAAACGATGAATGAAATTCGATATTTTGAAGAAAAGGTGCATAAAATCTTTAGTGATGGTAAGATTCCTGGTTTTGTTCACTTATACGTAGGCGAAGAAGCTGTAGCAACTGGTGTAATGTCACAACTTGAAGACGACGACTATATTACAAGTACACACCGAGGACACGGACATGCAATTGCCAAAGGATGTGACCTTAATGGCATGATGGCGGAGATAATGGGTAAACGTGATGGACTTGGTCATGGTAAAGGTGGTTCCATGCATGTTGCAGAAATAGATAAAGGAATGCTCGGTGCCAATGGTATCGTAAGTGGTGGCTTCGGACTTGCTACTGGTGCAGGTATTTCTATTCGAAATCAAGGTAAAAAGAATGTTGCTGTATGTTTCTTTGGTGATGGTGCAGCCAATGAAGGTAATTTCCATGAGGGCCTTAACTTTGCCTCAATCTTAAACCTTCCAGTTATTTTTGTTTGTGAAAACAACCAATTCGGTGAAGGTACAACACATGATTATGCCAGTGCTTCAGAAACAATTGCAGAGCGTGCTTCAGCTTATAACATGCCAGGTGTCAGAGTGGATGGCATGGATGTCGTTGAAGTTTATAAAGCAGCGCAAGAAGCTGTAGAACGAGCAAAAAATGGTGAAGGCCCTACGCTAATTGAGTGTGACACGTATCGTAAATATGGTCATTTTGAAGGGGACGAACAAAAAGTTAAATCACCAAATGATCGTAATGCGGACAAAAACGCAACAGAAGACTTTAAACGTCAAGCACTTGAAGAAGGTTGGTTAACAGAAGAAGAATTAAATGAAATTGAACGAGCAGCTGAACAAGCAGTAGAAGATGCAGTGAAATATGCAGAGGAAAGTGAATTACCAGATGTAGATTCATTACACGAAGATGTATTTGCCTAAAAGGAGGTCATAACTATGAGTGAAGAACGCAAGTTAACATTTATGGGTGCAATTAACGAAGCAATCGATCAATCAATGGAACAAGATGATAATGTTATTCTCATTGGTACGGACGTTTCAGGTGGTGCAGGTGTAGAACATATTAAAGATGACGATACATTTGGTGGCGTTTTTGGTGTAACTAAAGGGCTTGCGAAAAAATATAGTCGAGATCGTGTTATTGACACACCAATCGCAGAGCATATTACACTCAGCTCTGCTGTAGGTGCAGCAGCTACCGGTATGCGTCCTATTGCAGAATTAATGTTCAATGACTTTATTGGATTCGGTTTAGATCCTATTTTGAACCAAGGTGCAAAAATGCGTTACATGTTTGGTGGTAAAGCTAAAATTCCATTAGTTGTACGTACAGTTCATGGCGCTGGTGCAGGCGCAGCGGCACAACATTCTCAATCATTGTATAACATGTTTGCAACAATACCTGGTGTAAAAGTAGTCGTTCCTTCTAATCCTTATGATGCTAAAGGTTTATTAATGGCAGCAGTACAAGATGATAACTTAGTAGTCTTTTCAGAAGATAAAACATTATTAGGACAAAAAGGTGATGTGCCTGAAGAACCTTACACAATAGAAATTGGAAAAGCGAAAGTGACGCGTGAAGGTGATGATTTAACAATTGTTGCAATCGGTAAAATGGTGGCAGTAGCTGAACAAACAGCAGACAAATTAGAAGAAGATAACGTTTCAGTTGAAGTTATTGATTTACGTTCTGTGTCACCATGGGATAAAGAAACAGTTCTAGAATCAGTGAAGAAGACAGGTCGTTTAATTGTGATTGATGAATCAAATCCACAATGTAATGTAGCGGGAGATGTTGCATCTGTTATTGGTGATATTGGTTTTGATTATTTAGATGGACCAATCAAGAAAGTCACTGCACCGGATACACCAGTTCCATTCGCAGCAAACCTTGAACAAGCCTATATACCACATGTAGATAAAGTATTAGATGTCGCATCTGAACTAATTGAAGACTTGAAAAAAGTTAATTCATAGGCAAGGAGGTGTTGAACGATGAGCGAAAATATTATTATGCCAAAACTCGGTATGACAATGAAAGAAGGAACAGTCGAAGAGTGGTTTAAAGCAGAGGGAGATGTGGTTGAACAAGGTGAAAGTGTATGTACGATTAGTTCTGAGAAATTGACTCAAGACGTTGAAGCGCCAGCTAGTGGTATATTACTCGAAATTAAAGTTCAACCCGGAGAAGAAACTGAAGTTAAATCTGTACTTGGTATTATAGGTGATGAAGGAGAAAGTACTGAATCAATTAGTACGACTGAATCTGATAATGAAGAATCCAATAACTCACAATCAGACGATGAAGAGCAACAAACCAACGATACAACTTCTGATAATGAAGATGATAGTAATCATGATGAAGATACAAATAAGTCTAATAATGTTGAACCCCAAAATGGTAAACGTATCTTTATATCACCACTTGCACGCAAGATGGCAGAGGATAAAAACTTTGATATCACTAGAATTCAAGGTACAGGCGGTAATAATCGTATAACAAAATTAGATATTCAACGTGTAGCAGAGCAAGGATATGATATTGAAGCAAAAAATGAGGATATGCAATCTAAAGAGGATAAGAACACTAAATTTAACAGTGCTAATGTCGGTGAAGGACTAAATCCAATGCGTAAGCGTATAGCACAGAATATGCGTCAAAGCTTGGCCGAAACAGCACAACTTACGTTACATCGTAAAGTGGATGCTGACCGTTTGTTAGATTTCAAAAACAAACTATCAGCTGAACTTGAAAATGCAAATCAAGATACTAAATTGACTGTCACAGCATTGCTAGCTAAAGCCATTGTCTTAGCACTTAAAGATTATGGTGCAATGAATGCTAGATATGAAAATGGTCAACTTACAGAATATGATAATGTTCATTTAGGTGTAGCAACGTCACTCGACGAAGGGTTAATGGTACCAGTTATAAATAATGCAGACACTAAAAGTATTGGTGCTTTAGCTAAAGAGATTAAATCTTCAGCAGAAGCGGTACGTGATGGTAATACAAATGATGTTAAACTGGCAGGTGCTACTTTTACAATTACTAACATGGGTACTAGTGGCATCGAATATTTCACACCAATTCTTAACCTGGGTGAAACAGGAATCCTAGGTGTAGGTGCACTTTCTAAAGAAGTTGTACTTGAAGGAGATAGTGTTAAACAAGTATCACGTATTCCATTAAGTTTAACGTTTGATCATCAAATTCTTGATGGTGCGAGCGCTGCCGATTTCTTAAAAGTATTAGCTAAATATATTGAAAATCCATATCTCTTAATTCTTTAATAACAAATATATTTAATTTGATTAAGATCCTCAGTACACAAACAATGCTGGGGGTCTTTTCATGTCTCGAACCACACTTCCAATCCTTTCGCGCAACACAAAGCCCTTTATTGAAAAAGTAAAAATTCTGTCACTTACGTTTATTTGAAATTATAAAAATATAACTCTAATATAAAATTGAAAGGATATAAAAGCGCTTACATATTAGACGAGTGGTTATGTTCATAACTAAGGGTATTAAGGGACGAAAACAACTTCAAAGGTGAAAGGGGTACAAATGATGTCTAAATCGTATGATTTAATCGTTATTGGAGCAGGACCTGGAGGTTATGTTGCAGCAATTCGAGCAGCGCAACTAGGCAAAGATGTAGCGATTGTTGAGAAACAGCACGTTGGTGGTGTATGTCTCAATGTAGGTTGTATACCGTCGAAGATATTTTTAGAATATGGTGCTAAAGTGAGAGATATTCATTCTGCAAACAATTGGGGAATTAAAACGAATCACATAGACATTGATGTAACTAGTCTCGTACAACGTAAAGATCAAGTGGTTAAGACAGTGACTGATGATGTTCGAGACGCATTAAGACAACACAACGTTGATTTTATTGAAGGGGAAGCAGAAGTATTAGAAGGATTAAAAGTTCAAGTCGATCAAACTATTTATACCGCGAAAGATATTATCTTAGCGACAGGAACAAAGCCATTCGTACCACCAATCGAAGGGCTAGACCAAGTGCACTTTGAAACAGCTGATACATTTTTCGATATGGAACAGCTGCCGAAACAACTTGTGATTATTGGCGGCGGCGTTATTGCCTCGGAAATAGCCTCATCAATGGCTGATTTAGACGTAGATGTTACGATTTTGGAAAAGGGCGATAGCATCCTATCTAGTGAAATTAAAGAAATACGCGACCATCTATCAACCTATTTGAAACAACAAGGTGTTAACATCATCACCAATTCAGAAACTAAGAAAGTAAATGCCAAGACTTTGGAAATTGATGGAAAAGATGGCCCTAAAGAAATACCATATGAAACATTACTCTTTGCGACAGGGAGACAACCTAATGTTCAAGTTGCTAAGGCGCTTAATTTAGAACAAAATGGCAAATGTTTACAAGTTAATGAACATTATGAAACTAGTTACGAGCACGTCTATGCGATTGGTGATTTAGTGCCGGGCTATCAGTTAGCACATACTGCAAGTGCACATGGTAAATATGTGGCAGAATATATTGCAGGCAAACAACCAGAACCGATAAATCAAGAGGATATACCAAGATGTATTTATACAAGATTGGAATCTGCGTCAGTAGGTTTATCAGAATCACAAGCACAAGAAGCGGGTTATGAGGTTGAAGTGACGACTGCGCCTTTTCAGAAGAATCCTAAAGCAATCTTAAAAGGTGAAACACAAGGAATGGTTAAAATAGTAGCGAATAAGCAGGATGGTAAAATTTTAGGTGGATTTATCGTTGGACCTCATGCGACAGATTTAATTAGTGAAATCTTGGGAATTAAGGTTTCGGGCGGTACATTAAATGATATTTCTCGAATTATACAACCACATCCTTCACTATCGGAAGTGATTGGTGAAAGTGCAGATGTATCTTTTGCAAAAGCGATATATCATTAAGGAAGATCGATTATTATCTTTTCTTAGTAAAATACATTGGTAATCTATACTTTTTAACACATTAGCGATTTGATTATAAATTATACAAAACGAATTATATATACGTAACTAGCATTATTAGCATGAAAAATCCCCCAGGCTCGTCAAAGTTGCTGGGGGTTTTAATGTGTTATTTATGTAACTTATTAATTAGCGTAGCGATTAAACCATTAAAATAAATATATTAATAAAGGTATAAACCTCATTTGCTAAAAATACTAAGTATTGGCTGCGAGACGCTACTAGGAATAGCATTAGCACTGAGACAAAATCTAAATAAAAAAAGAGTTAAATCACAACCTACAAGACTTTGAAAAAGGCTTATAAAGTGATTTAACTCTTTTCAATTATAAACAACTTGTCTCAGGCTATACCTAGAGCAAGCGAGTAGCAACAATACGCAGTATTGTGTAAACTGCACACATTAAATTACTATCAAACATTTAAGTAACTTAATTTACCTGTTAAGGTAATTAAATTGTTAAAGTAATGAATTACAATTCTTCATAAACAGCTACAATTTCATTTGCTAAACGGTCATTGATTTTCGCATATTCTTGTAAGAATGCTTTTACACCGTGTGCATCAATGTATTCACGCATTTCAACTGTTTCTTTATCGTTCATATCATCATATTTTAATAATAACGCTGCTGCTTTTAATAAGCCTTTGCGACGTAAATTATTTTCATATAAATAAGATAAAGGTTTGATAATACGATCTTTAGGACCGATTTTACGAATTGTTCCACGACCTACACGTGTTACTTCGTCAGAAAGGTATGGATTCTCGAAACGACCAATAATCTTCTCAACATAAGCCGCTTGTTCTTCTTTAGTGAAACTGAAGTTATCAACGATGTACTCGCTTGTTTCACCTAATACTTGACGTAAATCTGCAACGATAGCTTCATCTTTAACAGCATCTAATACAGTATCTCTACCATAGAAGCGACCAGCATATGCTAATAAAGCATGACCAGTGTTAACTGTTAATAATTTACGTTCGATGTAAGGTGTTAAATCATCAACATATTTAATATGTTCTAACTCTTCACCGTACCAAGCGTCTTTTTCAACAACCCATTCAAAGAAAGGTTCAACCATAACGTCTAAGATATTGTCATTCTTTTGAAGTGGGACAATACGGTCAACTGCAGAGTTCGCGAAGTGAATGTTATCACCTAATGGACCAGTGATGTCTAAGATTGCTTCTTTAAGCGTATCAGTCGCCATAATCGCATTTTCACACGCTACGATATTAACGTGATTTTCCTTCTCTTTTAAGACTGGTGCAAATGATTTCGCAATGATAGGAAGGATGTTCACACCAACTGCAGTTGTAATAATGTCAGCTTCAAGAATTGCTTGTTTCAATTCATCTGAAGGTTGACCACTGTTAATCGCACTAACGCCAGTAACGCGTGTTGTTGTTTTTTCTTCATTAGCAAGAATAACGTTATACGCGCCTTCATTATCTAATGCATTAATAATTTCCTCATTAACGTCTGCAAATGTTACATCAATGTTGTTATCTGAAAGAATATAGCCGATGAATCCACGGCCAATATTTCCAGCTCCGAAGTGTACAGCTTTCATTATGCGTCAGCCTCCTCGAAGACTTGTTTAATTTCTTCAGCAGATTTAGCGTTGACGATACGATCAACATTTTCTTCTTCACTGAATGTAATTGCGATTTTAGATAACAAGTCTAAATGTTCGCCATCTTTACCAGCGATGCCAACAACAACTTTAACTGTTTCGCCGTTCCAATCTACGCCTTCAGGAATTTGTAGTAATGTTAAACCTGATGCTAATACATCATCTTTAGCTTCGTCAGTACCGTGAGGAATTGCTAAACCATTACCCATGAATGTTGAAACAAGTTGTTCACGTTCTTTCATTGCTTGGATATACGCTTCGTTTACAGAACCGTTATCTACTAAAGCACGACCAGCTTTTTCAATTGCTTCGTCTTGGCTTCCTACAGATACGTTTAAAAAGATATTGTCATTACTAAATAATTCAGTCATTTTATACACTCCTAAGTTAATTGGTTGTGAATTCGTTTTAAAAAGCTATCTCTCAATATGTGTTTCATAGCGTCAGGGTCTTGCATGAAGTCATCAATTTGCTCGAGATGATGTCCTAATTCAGCAGATAATTCCCCAACAAGTTGTGCCATTTCATCATTATTTGGGATGAATAGGCTAACCATATATTTAATTTTGAAAAGGTCATTTTGAGTACTTTGCATGCCCAAACTTTCATTTAATATCGTGATTAAAATGAGGGGGCGTAATATTAAATCATTCTTCATATGTGGAATCGCAACGGGATAGGGTTGCAATATCCAACCAGGATTCTGATTTAATTTATCTTGCAACAGCTCAGCGAATGACGTCTGACTATTCGGCGCAATGACGCCATGTTCCTCAAGATAGTCAGCTAAATAATGATTCCAAATAGTTACATCTTTGTATTCAAATTGCATAGAGTTCAACAGTGATAAGCCGTGTTCGATGTTCATGACCACTTGATCAGGGTCTTGAATCGAATGCTTCATTTCGTTCTCTTCATGTTGTTTCGCTATATGCTCGGTTGTCTTTAAGAATGATGCTACATACGCTACATCGGATTCTGGTAGCAATGGATTGACGGTAATAAATGGCGTTGTGATATCCAATTTAACCGTTGAAATAATGCCATCGTAATCCTCTAGATTTAACATTTTCAAATCACTGACGGACGCTTGTGTAATCTTCTCTATTTCATTAAAAGATTGTTGTAATCGTGTTGCCAACAATCGACTTGTTCCAATACCACTACTGCAGACAACTAAAACATGTAGTAGTTGGGTGGACTGACTTTTCAAGGAGCCACCAAAATGCAAAACGATGAAGGCAATCTCACTATCCGGGAAGACTAACTCTGGCCATGTCTGATCGATGGCCTTGTGTACAATATCGAAGAGACGAGGATACTTGTACTTAATCATCTCGGTGAGTGGATTGTACGTTTCAATGTTTGCTTCCAAACGATTAATCGCTGGATTAATGTGCAATGATAATCCATGAACAAGCGTTGCATAGTCTTCGAATGATTGGCCTGATAAGCGCTCTACACGATTTACAAATGCTTGTATTTTACGGTCGTCAAATTCATTATTCTCAAACATCTTGGAGGTTGTTCGACGGTTTGCACCACGTAAATGAATTGTTATAAAAGTGACTTCCGCTTGGTTAAAGTCGATGTCGTATAGTGTCTCTATACGTTTCGCAATTTCTGTGGCAATTTGATGTTCAAATGTGTCTTTTACAGAATTATGAATATCTTCATTAATCGATACATATTCACCATTTTGAATACGTGCAATACTTAACACGATATGGACGGTTAAGGTCAGATAACTCGATTCTGTTAAGGTATAAGGTAATTGACCTAGGTAATCCATTAAAATACGTTCAATCTTAAATATGCTATCAAGGTCGACTAAAGCTTGTTGTGATTGATTAATCGATTGATAGACGAAGTGGTTCTCGATAACAGAGTAAACACTTGTACTATTCAAGTTGTTGACCATCAATTGACTTAAGAACTCACGTTTCTTTGATTCGGGGCCATCAAGATATACCCCTTCACCACGCTTGCGATAAAGGATAAGTTGATAGTTAGCGAGATCATTCTCTAGGTCATCAAGCAATTTGGTTAATGACTGAACAGATACGCCAATTTCTTGAGCCAAGCTGTATTGCTTAACAGCATGTTTTGATTGAATGAGCGCATATAGAATAATTGCCTTTTGTTCTTCAACAGACAAGTCAATGGTATCGTGTTGCGCCATTTCTTGTTTTAACAGTCGGATCTGGTCATAATCACAAGATAACTTAATCCCTTTTTTATTTGCCCGTTCAAGTGTCATATTGAAGCCTTGGAGGTAGGTTTCAATCCCTTTTAATTCACGATGAATAGTACGAGAGGACACGCCAAGTTGTTGAGCAATTTCATAAATCGTAACGTATTGACCGTAATACTTAATTAGCAGTTCAATGATTTCCTTTTCACGTGTACTCATTAACATGGTGTGTCCCCCCTTGAAAGGAGTCTTAACATAAGTGATAGAAATAATATGTTCGACTCCCAAACTATTTAATTATGCTTTGTCTTGATCTTTCTTCAAGTTGTTTAATAACTCTTCATAACGTGGAGAATTTAAGAAGTTATCCACTGAGATATGAATTGCGTTTGGAACTTGTTTGATTGCACGGTCTGTTAATGTTTTTTGTGTAATAACAAGTTGTGCATTATTTGGTAATTGGTTAATAGCAGTATTTGTAACATTAACGTCTGAAATGCCTGCTTTTTTGAATTTATTACGTAACATACTTGCACCCATTGCACTAGAACCCATACCCGCATCACATGCGAAAATAACATGGTCTACGTTGCTATAGTCGTGAGCGTCTACGTCTTCAGTGTTGTAGTTATCAAGTAAGTCTTCTTCTTCATCCTCTGATGAAGCTTCTTTTTTATCTTCATCATCAGCTTTGTTAGCAGCTACGCCAGCTGCGCCAGTACCAGTTGTCGCACCAGTTAATTTAGAAGACACGCTAGATTTTTTACCTTTAGTAGATTCCATTTTAGCTGTTGCTGCTTCTAAATCTTGTTTAGGTTCTTTAGTAAATTTCATAATTAATGCTGCAACTACGAATGAAACAAGTGCTGCTAAGAATACGCCTAATACCATGTGTAAGAATTCACCTTTAGGTGCATTTAAACAATACACGATGAATGAACCTGGTGAAGCTGGACTCTTGAATCCGAAACCAGTTGCTTGGTAAGTTGCTACGCCAGTCATACCACCTAAAATAACAGCGATGAATAATAATGGACGCATTAATACATATGGGAAGTAAATTTCATGAATACCACCGAAGAAGTGGATGATACCTGCACCATATGAAGTTGCTTTCGCTGTGCCTTTACCGAAGATCATGTACGCTAATAAGATACCGATACCTGGTCCAGGGTTTGATTCGATTGCGAATAAAATTGATTGACCTGCACTTGCAGCTTGGTCAGTACCAAGAGGTGTGAATACCCCGTGGTTAATCGCGTTGTTAAGGAATAAAATTTTAGCTGGTTCTACGATGATACTTACGATTGGTAATAAGTGTAAGTGTACTAAGAATTCAACTGCTACAGATAAGATGTGCATGATGAATTGCATAATTGGCGCCAATAATTTGAAGCCAAGGATTGTCATAATGAATGCTAGAATACCTGCTGAGAAGTTATTGAATAACATTTCAAAGCCTTGTGGTGTTCTAGGTTGTAAGAATTGGTCAATTTTCTTCATTAACCAACCAACAAGTGGTCCCATAATCATTGCACCAAGTAACATTGGTGTTTCTGGTAATGCAACAATAACACCCATAGTTGCTGTTGCTGCAACGATACCGCCACGTAAGTCGTGAATTAAACGACCACCACTAAATGCGATAAGTAATGGAATTAAGTATGTGATCATTGGCCCTGCTAATTGAGATAATTCTTTGTTAGGGAACCAACCATTATCAATGAAAATCGCAGCAATAAAGCCCCATGCGATAAACGCACCGATGTTTGGCATAATCATACTACTAAGGAATGAACCAAACGCTTGAACTTTACGGCCGAGACCTTTTTTCTCTTGTGTCTCTGTTTGAGCCATAACTACACCTCTTTTTTTATTCTGATTTGATAATTCAATTGTAATGGCACAGGAAAGCGTATACAACACAAAGAAAATGCGACTTTGTCACAGTAATTGTGACAAGGTCATGGTGAGAGTTTCACAACTATATTTAAGCCCAATGTAAGAAACTTCTACTTATGATAATTATGTGAGAAATTCCATTGAAAATGTTTGAATATGGCAATGAAAAAATGTCATTAATTATATTTTAAATGCGCAATAAGTTATTACTTATTTAAAGATTAAATGATAGGAAACAGGTTATATGACAAGTAAGAAACAATATAAGGAATGTTGTTTATGACTGGAAACACAGGAAACGGATGTGTGAAATGTCGACATACGGAAGTGGAAGAAGGAACATTATCAGCAACAGGATCTGGACTATCTAAGATGTTTGATGTGTAGCATAACAACTTTAAAACAATAACTTGTAAAAATTGTGGTTGTACTGACTTTTATAAAACAAATAATAATAGAACGAGTGATATTGTCGATTTATTCTTTGGTGGATAATTGAATATCAATATTTATGTCAGAATCAGCGACTTTCTAGGGGCTGATTCTTTTTTTGTTTGGCGAAAAGGTAGACTTCGGGTTGTGTGATGTTAGAGGTTCGGATGTCTAAAATCAAATAAATTCAACCTAAATTACTAAGAATTTGAATAATTTGAGCAGTTTATATACCTAACTTTCTTAACTATTGGTACCATAGTTTTATTAATTAAAACATATTTCCAGGGTTATACCGTAAGGAGGGTTAGGATGAATTCCGATACTGAATTTAAAAAAGGGATTCTATATGCGTTAGGTGCTTATGTATTATGGGGTATCTTGCCAATTTATTGGAAATTAATTGGTGGCGTTAGTGCATTTGAAATCTTAGCTTACCGCATTGTATTATCTATGATCTTTATGATACTAATGATCGTAGTTTTAAAGAAATCACAAACGTTCAAACGTGATTTAAAACATTTATTCTCACATCCAATTGAGCTAATCGTCATTATTATTGCTGGTTATGTGATCACAATCAACTGGGGAACGTTCATCTGGGCTGTGTCAAATGGACACGTACTACAATCTAGTTTAGGTTATTATATTAACCCATTAGTAAGTATATTATTGGCGTTCATTTTCCTAAAAGAGAGATTCAATAAATTTGAAACGCTAGCAATCATCTTTGCGACAATCGGAGTTCTGTATATGACGATTCGCGTTGGAGAATTCCCAGTCATCTCATTAATGTTAGCATTCTCATTCGGTATTTATGGCTTGTTGAAGAAGATTGTTAAAATTGAAGCCATTAGCAGTATTGCAATTGAATGTATCGTTACAGCGCCAGCCGGATTAATATATATGATTTATTTATGGAATACTGGAACATCATCAGTAGGTTTGAATATGGACACATTCTGGTTAATGTTCTCAGGTGCAGTAACTGCCATTCCATTAATCTTATTCTCAGCGGGTGCCAAACGTATTCCGTTATCTCTAACAGGATTCATTCAATACGTTGGTCCAACAATCATGTTCTTCTTAGGTATCTTCGCCTTTAAAGAACATTTTGATGCGCAACAATTGGTTACATTTGCGCTCATTTGGTTCGGTATCGTATTATACAGTATTTCTCAATACGTGAAAATGAAACGTAACCCTAGACCTGAATAATTTACAATAAGGCTTGGGAATAAAAAATATAATGGTGCTATTTTACAAATTCGCAGTAGCTGAATGGACTGAGAAGTCACTTAAATTAAACTTTTCTCAGTTCTAGTCATCCTTGCGGGGGTTGAACAACGAATTCAATATGAATTCTGTTCAACTCTCTTTTTTATTGGAATAAAAGTTAATAATTTCAAAACTTAGTTATGTATAAGTGAGATTAATTAAACTGTTTGATTCATTCAATTGCCTCTTCTATTGGATAAATATTTCCATCTTTATCTTTATACATGCTCATTTCATTCAATTTATCATCTTCAAATTCAATGTTTGTTAAGTAAAAATGGTGATCTTTCTTAAGTTGTCTATATTTAATTAAAAACATTAAACATAAGACACTGTTGAAAATTAAAATTAACTTTTTCACTTTACTAACCCCTTTAAATTGTAGTAAATATAAAAAATTATATTTATAAAAACATTAAAAGTAATTACATGTATTACAATATAATAAATAAAGACTTATATATATTTTAGTTACTATTAATTATTGTATTTATATTGTAACGCATATTACCGTTCGAAAGTAGATATATTTATAAATAATTAAAAAAATAATAAAAAATCACTGTAATATTATGGGAATTTGATTTTAGCTGAAAGAAGGGGTTTAATTGCAAACTATTAAACATGATGGATCAATACTACATATCTATTTTGAGAATCCTATTAATAAGATTGAAAAGCTCTACATAAAAAACGAATTTAATTCAATAGATGTGGAAGACACTAATGAGGATTTACATTTATCATTGGATGAGGTTGATTTAAAAAAACATATTTTTCAAGAAGACATATTGATAATATTAAAATAAACAACACTGCAGCGTGTATAAAAGGTCAGTTTGCGATACTGAATTTCACATTAGAAACTGTGCAACTATTAATAAAAACGAGGCTGACTGATAGAGAAACATTCGTAAATATCAATCATGAAGAAATTGGAAAGACGAAAAATGCATCTACTTATAATTTTTCGGTAGAAATCTATAAAGATTTGATAGAATTCATGAAGTATGAATACAAAAATGAGGATATTATAGATATTTACTTAAGTATTAAAGTACTAGAATCATCGCAGAATTTAAGAATAAAAATCGGAAATCCTAGAATAATGGCGGAAAAGCTATTAAAAAGTGAAATTATTACTGAGTTTAACGGTAATATAGTGTCACTTACACCTTATTTCACGATGAAAGGTCGTAATTTATCTTTTAGAATTAATACGTATGACATCGATAGTTACTTAACATATGTGGATGAGTTAAAAAGATCAAAATGTCCCAACTTCTTAAAAAAGGAAAATCAAAAAGTGTGGGTAATTGGTGAAAAATCATATAAAGCTCAACTAGGTATTGAAAGTAATAAAAAAATCATTTTATACACACCGACATTTAGAGATGATGAAATTAATAAAGCCAAAAAACACATCATCAATCTAAAACTTGACTTACAAAGATTGAAGGAAAGTATTGGGGATGAATATATTCTCATTTTACGCCCACATATTATTATTAGTAACGCGTTAAATTTAAGTGAATCACTAAATGATTTTGTCGTCGATGGTACCAAATATCATGAAATCAGTGATCTATACTTAATTACAGATATATGCATCACAGACTATTCGTCAGTCATGTTTGATTTTGCAAATACAAAGAAACCATTATTATTCTTCACCTATGATTTAGAATTTTATAAGAACAGATTAAGTGGCTTTTATTTTAATTTTGAAAAAGAAGCACCAGGTCCACAAATTAAAACAAATGATGGCTTAATCGAAGCAATAAAAAATATTGATGACATACAAGAAGAATATAGAGAGAAATATAAAGCCTTTTACAATCGTTTCTGTACCTTTGAAAAGGGCATAACGTCTAAAACGATAGTAGAAAAATTCTTTAAATAAGACTGCTAAATATATTTTGACTCCTTTGCTAGAAATAGTTATAGGGGGAGTGGGACAGAATTCTTTTTAAATTCGTCGTCCCACCCCCCGCAAGGATGACTAAAACTGGAAAAAGCTTGATTTAAGCACCTTTTCAGTTTAGTCAGCTACTGCGAATTTGCAAAATAGCATCATCCTATTATTTATGTCCCAGGCTCATGTTATGTTTGTTAGTATAAGAGATAAAAGAGAGGTTGCTTATGCTAAAATCATTCGATTTGGAAATTATTAAACGTGCCGTGAAAATCTTTGTAGTTGCTACCATTTGTTTAATCATTACTACGATATTCTGTTATTTTGTTCATCCATCTTTCAATGACTTGAAAAATATGGGAAATGCGAGTGAAAAAATTGGCAACACTAAAGGACTTGAAAAAGTTTGGAAGTATATCGTTAATAATGGTTTCCGAGTTCCACTACAAATGTTTATCTTAGCCTTACTACCTATACCTTATCTTTATTTGATTAATCTAGTGGTTACCATTATTATGCCCGGAATTCTATTAGGCTTTCTTCTGAGCTTTGATTTACATAAAGGGTTGATAGGGAGTATAGCATTTATCCCACATTATACATTTGAAATCATGGGCTTTTGTATTTTAACAAGTGCGTTGTATATGCTAAACAAAGCCATCACACGTCGGTTTACCAATCTCTTTAGGAAAAGTAAAAAAGAAAACTACGCGATAAAAGTTAACTTAATCAATGTAATCAAATCCTATGTATTGATCGCATTACCATTAATCATTATTGCAGCATTTCTAGAAACCTATGTATCAAACTATTTATTTAATCTTATGAGTTGATCCTCATACATAAAGCCAAATGAAGCTCACGCTTTCAGTATCATTTAAAATATAATGTTAAGTTCATTAAACATAATTGAATAGTAGTTGAGATTTTTACTTAGTGTAGAAATCTCTTTTTCTTTTGAATTTCGGTTTGTATATATAAAATTTGGTGAAAACTTGATAAAATTAGTCCGAAAATTGATAAAATGGGATTATCAGACGATATGCTATATAGGTGATGAGATGGGACAATTATTAAAAATTGAAAATATAAAATATTCAATAGACAAACTAAATGAATCAGTGCAAAAATGGGAAACATCTAAAGATGGAAAGTTTTTACTAAGATATCCAACGGTTTACATAATAAATGATAAAAAAGAGAAAAATGATTTTGAAGTTTATGTTGGTGAGACTGGAGATATTAAAAGTAGGACAAGACAGCATCTTAATGCGGATACAAAAGTCAAAGCATTTTGGGAAGAATTTTCAGAATCAGATAATTCTTCAATGTATGTCATTGGTCATGAATTATTTAATAAGTCATTAACGCTAGATATTGAAAATAGACTCATGCAATATTTGCTCAGTGTAGATAATATTTCAATGGTGCATAACAGTAGGACTAATCAACAAAATGAATATTATACTTCTGAAAAATTAGATGAAATTTTCTCAAATATTTGGCAATCACTACATAAAAAGAATGGGGCTTTATTCCCAATTGAAAGTATAATAAAAGATTCTGCTATATTTAAAGCTTCTCCATTTCACAAATTAACTCAAGAACAAATAAATGCAAAAGAGGAGATATTAAATAAAATTAAAGCAGCAATTTTATCAAATGAAGAGAGTCAATTGATAATTGTTGAAGGTGAAGCAGGGTCAGGTAAAACTGTACTAATGAGTACATTATTATACGAACTAGGTAAGTATAACTTAGATTTAAATCAGAATTTAGATATAAATCTTTTAGTAAATCACAATGAACATGTAACTATTTATGATCAAATAGCTAAAAAACTAGGGATTTCTAGTAAATCTAATAAAATAGTACGAAAACCAACTAGCTTTATCAATAGCCATGATCCAGAGAATAAAGTAGATGTAGTAATAGTTGATGAAGCACATTTGCTACTAACGCAAGGACAGCAGAGTTATCAAGGAAAAAATCATTTAGATGATTTATTACAAAGAGCTAAAGTCGTAGTTATTGTATTAGATTTAAAGCAAGTATTAACAACCGGACAAATATGGGAAGAAGAACAGTTAGAAAAATACTATAATCAATCGGAAAATATAAATAATCGAGTTATATTAAGAAATCAAATGCGTATCAATAGTGATGAAACTACTTTCAATTGGATAAGAAATTTAATTGATAATCAAACTATAAACAAACTTCCAAAAGACAGTAAAGGCTATGAAATTAAAGTATTTGATTCACCTAATGAGTTAGAAGTTGCGATAAAAAATAAAGCTCAAAATACAGATAGTGGTATATCAAGAATGCTTGCTACATTTGATTGGAAATATAATAGTAAACCGCCTAAAGATGAAGATTATTGGAGAGTAAAAGTTGATAATTGGTCAATGCCTTGGAACTATCAAATAAAACCTAAAAGAAAAGTTAAAGATTTACCTTGGGTTGAGCAGGAACAGACAATAGATGAAATAGGTTCAACTTTCTCTATTCAAGGATTGGATTTGAATTATGCAGGAGTTATTATTGGTCCTTCAGTTAAATATAGGGATGGACAAATTGTATTTGACAAATCTTGCAGTGCTAATAAGAAAGTAACTCAAAGAAGAACATTGCAAGACGGTTCGAAAGAATATTATTCAAATATGCTTTTGAGAAATGAATTAAACGTTCTATTAACTCGAGGGGTAAATGGACTATATATTTATGCTGTAGACGACCAATTGAGAGAGGCACTTAAAAAAGCTTCACGAGGTGAGAATGATGAATGAAATACATGAAGTATTAAAAGAAATAAATCAATTTAGAGATGAACGTAATTGGAGACAATTTCATAATGAAAAGGATTTATCTTTATCTATCAGTTTAGAAGCTGCTGAATTATTAGAATTATTTCAATGGAAAACACCAGAAGAAGTAGTAGAAAATAAACAAGGAAGACTAGCTGAAGAATTAGCAGATGTATTGATTTATAGTTATATGTTAGCAGATAACTTAGATTTTGATATTAATGACATTATTCGAAAAAAACTAGTAAAAAATGCTGAGAAATATCCTGTTGAAAAAAGTAAAAATAACAATAGTAAATACGATGAGTTATAAAAAGAGTTAATAATCAATATTGAAATTAATCCCCTTGTAAGATAAAAGTCGATAAACTTTTATCTTACAAGGGGATTTTATTACGTATGATTAGAAGCTCATTACACAATTGAATAATTTATATAATGAACACTGAAGTTTAAGTATATTGTTATTATCAAATCTGGAATATAAAATTATATTAAAATAATCAAGCACAAGGAGAATGTTAAGGAGGTGTGAGGATGATTGAAAGACATAAGAAGTTAATCAAATTATTTTTAAGCAATCCTTATACCTATTTAAGCGCTAATAAAATTGCTGAGTATCTAAATGTGTCCAATAGAACAGTTAGAAACGATATAAAAATTTTGAATGACAAATTTGAAAATACAATAATTAAGAGTGCTAAATCTAAGAGATATGTATTAAACACTCAAGAATACGATATTAAATATATTCAGGCTATGCTAAATCCTATTATAGAAACAGATAGTAAGGCTATGATTAATTTAGCTTACAAACTTCTAATGAATGATAAAGAGTTTACCTTTTAGCAGAACATATTTAAGAATCGTTAAAAAAGTGTATTTAAATAACCCATTAGCAAGCAATATTAAAAAGCTTTATCCTTTTATTTTTAATATTTTATTTGAAGTTATTGAAAGTCTTTCTGAAGAGTCAGGTATCATGATTCTAGAGACACAACAGTCCTTGGATTCTACGTATAGAATTTATGATTATGATAGAAAAGATAAAGATGGAAATACGCGTGACCTACATTTAGAACAAAGTAAAGATGTTATTGATATTTCGAATCAAGACCCTAACACAGAACCTATTGAGAAACATAGAAACGGTCAGAAATTTACTCAATTTGTATCTAATGAATTCTTTACTGTGGAAAAATGGGATATACAAGGTGTTTTAGATTATGAGAAACCACATGACTATTGCTTAATAACAGTAATAGAAGGTAATGGTAAAATTAATATTGATGGTGAAAATTTTGAAATAGAAAAAGGTAAACATTTTATTTTGACAACTGAAGATAATGAAATTAAATTTGAAGGTGAGTTAAGTATTATAGTGAGTTATTCTAGTGTAGAATAATTGTATTAAATTGTTGTGAGTGTGATTATTTGCACTTTACCATTTCTTTACTCACTCCAAATAATCCATAAATATTCCTCTTGTAAGATGGTGGTGTATACACTTTTATCTTACAGGGGGATTTTTTATGGATAAGAAGCAGTTAGGGAATAAGCGTGAGTCGTTTTCAATTCGTAAATACTCTATCGGAGCGGCATCTATATTAGTTGGGAGTTTATTATTTTTAGGTGGGGGCCAAGCGTCTGCTACCGAAAGTAATGAGACTAACACTTCTGAAAAGGTATCAATGGAACAAGCGCAATCAACTGAAGATCAACCGAGTCATGAAGCCTCAACGCAACGTGTTGAACAACCACAAAACAAGACGATAGCTACACAAGAGACAAAGACTAACGAGGATTCTTCTACTGAGGAAACACAGTCAAACGAATCGGATACTGAGTCAAACGAAGTTATACATAATGATACTCAAAGTAATGAAGCATCAGAACAATCTAAAGAAGAACAAAAAACACAACAAAATAAAGCATCTGATGATGTAATGAAACAAGAAAAAATTTCGACTGAGCAACCTACACAGGAAAAGACACAACCCACCTCTAAACAAGAAGTAATGACACAAGAGACATCAACTACTGAAGTTCAATCTAAAAAAGAACAATCACAAACTGAAGTACAGCCTCAACATGAAATTAAAGAAACATCTTCACAAGGCAACACGCAAAAAGCACCTACACAAGAAACTAAAAATTCAACACAACTAACTACTGAAAACAAACAATCAGAAAAAAGTAATACGACACAACAAACTGACCAAAAAGCAAATTCTGAGGTATCTCAATCCAACGTAACGTCATCTGAAGAAGTTTCAAATATTAATGCGACACGTACTAACGCTCAACCTTTTTCAAAAGAAGAAATGAATAAAGTAACTGCTGCAGAAGAGAGTGATGTAGCAGTTTCGGACTTACCTCAAACACAAATGAAGCACATGTCTACGAAACAAAAACAAGTGTTCTTCAATGCGTTACAACGTGATGCGAACATGCAAGACCAACAACCAAAAGCGATTCTATCTACAACGCCTGAATGGACGTCAGCACAACGTACAAAGAATGCATCTCGAACTGGTCAAGATCAGTTAAATATTACGCATAAAGGTCGTTATACAAGTGGCGCGGATTTCGGGAATGGTGGCACAGAAATTGTGAAGTACAATCCGAAGAATGGCTATGCGTATTCGGTAAATGGCGATAAAGAAGCATTGGATATTATTGATGTGAAACATCCTGGAAAAGATGGCGCAATTAATTTAGTGAAGCGTATTTATCTACAAGATAATGAAATTGAAGCGGGTGATTTAACAAGTGTAACGGTACATCCGAGTGGAGACTATGTAGCCGTGTCTGCGCCAGCAGTGGATAAGACGAATCCAGGACATGTTGTATTCTATGGTTCAAATGGTGATTACATCAATAATGTGACGGTAGGCAGTCTTCCTGATATGGTCACTTTTTCTAAAGATGGTAAATATTTATTAGTAGCTAATGAAGGGGAACCGAGCGACGATTACACTGTTAACCCACCAGGATCTGTGTCAGTCATTGATGTGACAGGTGGCCCAGCTAATGTGACTGACAATAATGTGCGTACAGCAATGTTCACGAAAGAACATCAAGAAGGTATTCGTGCGTTAGGTCATAATTCGGAAGATGCTTACTTGAATATTGAACCAGAATATATTGCGGTAGATAGTCAAAGTAAATATGCCTATGTAACATTACAGGAAGTCAGTGCCATTGCAAAGGTTGATATCGCAAAAGGACAAATCGTTCAAGTGAAAGGGTTACCTTACAAAGATCATTCACTAGCACAAAATGCAATGGATGCATCAGATGAAGATGGTAAATCTGAGTTGCGCCGTGTGCCAGTATTAGGACTGTTACAACCAGATGGCATCGATACGTATGACTACAATGACGAAACCTATTTATTGATTGCGAACGAAGGCGATTCTCAAGATTATGAGGGTTATTCTGAAGAAAAACGTGTGAAGAAATTGAAAGATGATATTCAATTGGATGCACGTTATTATCAAGGTTACACGCAAGCAGAACTAGATGATATGGTGGAGAATGGCTTGTTTGATGACGAACAATTGGGTCGTTTGAAAGTTACAACATCGCATGCGTTTAAAGATGCAAATGGTAAATACAATGCGCTTGTATCTTATGGTGGTCGTTCATTCTCTATTTTAAGAGCTTCTGATTTAGAAATGATTTATGACAGTGGCAGCGATATTGAGCAACGCGTTTTAGACGTGTTACCTGAACGCTTTAATGCTAATTATGAATCAGCCGATGACATTAAAGTAGATGACCGAAGTGATGATAAAGGTCCAGAAGCTGAAAATGTGGTCGTTGGTAAAGTAGGTAGTCATTCATATGCCTTTGTCGGTTTAGAACGTGTTGGTGGTATTATGATTTATGATATTACAAATCCTAATGAACCGTATTTTGTGAAATATTTATACGACCCAGATAATAAAGATATTTCACCTGAGGGCATTACTTTTGAAAGTGCTGAAGGGAGTCCTAACGGCAAACCAATGTTGATCGCGTCATTCGAATTGTCTGGCACAACATCTGCTTGGGAATTAGAAGATTTAACAGGTGGTCAGAATGAGAACGACGGTCAATCTAATGATAACCCGGGAAATACTAATGGGGAGTCTAATAATGACGATACAACTCCTAATCCACCTTCTGAAAATGATGGTTCAAATACAGATCATGATGTAGATAATGGAGAACAACCTGATAACGGTGACGATACTTCAAATAATGATGAAGACAACCATTCTTCTGATGACACTAATGGAAATGATGAAGGCTTAGAACCACTTTATGAAATCGACGGAGACATTTTTGAAGATGATAGCGACGAGGTTATCTCAGATCAAGAAGATAACAATGATACAAAAGCACAGTCACATGAAGATGTAGAGAGTAAAGATGCTTCACACAATATGAATCATGGTGCCCATGCAAATCATCAAGAAGAAAGCCATGATAAGCAAACAATAAATTCTAACACTCATAACTTGAGTGTGGTAAGCACAAAATCTTTAAGTCATCACGTAGGGGCAACTAACCATGGAAGTGTAGTATCTGAGAATGCAAACCATTCAAATACTTCGACTGATAACGTAAAAAAAGAACTGTCAAAATCAGGTCAAACTGAAACAAACACAATGCTATGGTCAGTGTTACTTGGCGGTTTAGGCTTAGCATTTATTAGAAAACGCAAAGCTTCGAAATCTGAGAAATAATATATAAATTAAGAGCACGCTAATCTGAAATCTAGTGTGCTCTTATCATTATTATTTAGAAGTTCTGTTAAATAATAAATGGTTATTAAAGTATTCGTTAGCATCTATAGTTGTTTCAATTTTGCCATTTTCCTTAAGCCATAATTGTAAGTCATCATAAAATTCTGGGCTCATAGATAAATCATTAGTAAAACATTTGGTAGTTGCAATGATTGTGTCTTTATTTAATTGATTACTTATATCCGTTTGAGTATATGTAGCATAAACATCGACTGCCTCTTCGAGATGAGTATTAATGTATTGAATTGCTTTTTTAATGACTTTAAGGAATTTATTGATTTTTTCTTTATCCGCTTTTAATTTATTAGGACTTGTAATAAAAATTAATTGGCAAAAGTCTGGCACGTTATAATCTTTTAATGCAAAATAATCTACATTTAAACCTTTACTTTTTGCTTCAAGAATCTCAAAGTTTTCAAATATAAGTGTGGCAGCATCTGCTTTATCATTTAATAGTGCGTCAGTATGATAAAAACTATTATTAACTGGTGTTATATCTCCTTCTTTGTATGTTACACCATCAGCTTCAATCATTGTTTTAGCAATAGCAATACCTCCTAGGCCAGGGGCTCCAGGATATTGAAGACGTTTACCAACTAAATCTTTAGGTGTCTTTATCCCTTTATCTTTGTTATACATAACACCGCCATTAGTGTGTAGATATCTAGCGAAACCTACCACATTTTGATTAGTTGCTTTATCTTCAACTAAATGAATAGGCTCAGTAATTGCAATATCCATTGAATTATTTTCGATTTCTTCCAATGCATCGAAGTGTTTTTCTGGTTCAATCATTTCAATTTCTAACGCTTCTTCTTTAAACCAGCCTTTTTCAATACCTAAAATTAAAGGTAAGTGATCAGGATTTAAAAACCATTCTAAACCAACAATTAATTTTTCCATAAAAAAATTCCTCCAATAGACAATTTTTTCGTAAAAAAGTGAATTTGAAAGAAATAACAATATATGTATTTCACTTTCCTACGCTGGTACTAACCAACAGGTTCAAGGGTTGAAAGTTTTTTACTTTCTCTCAGCATATTAAATGCACCCCTAGTGATTTTTTTATCTATTAATAACATAGCATAAATTTGTATAGTAGAAAATTGACTGATAAAAATATAGTTAACATGATATGCTAAGTTTTGGAAACAAAATGTTAGCGAAATTCAAGCAAATGCACCATTTTGTATGCGGAAAGTTACATATGAACTTGCTAAGTTAGAAGAGAGGTGACCATAACTATGAAACTTGCTGAACAGATTAGGAAACACCGTAAAGAGAATTACCTAACTCAAGATCAATTGGCTACTGAATTACATATCACGCGACAAACCGTTTCCAAATGGGAACATGGTACGATTGAACAGAATGCGCAAATGATTGTGCAATTAGCGCAACGTTTTGACATTTCCACAGACGAATTATTAACAGGGGAAACGTCTCATCCTTATAAAAGAGAAGCATCACAATCATATCCTGAACATTTAAATTTTTGGGATTTCTTATCTCAAAAGTGGTGGTTCGTATTAATTTTGGTAGTTATCGTGTGCGGTACAATAACACAAATCTTTACAAGTTAATAGTGAGGTCTCCTAACTCAACTTGGGAGGTACATGATGAGCTTAATAATTAAGTATTTAAAAATAATTGGTGTCATTATTTTGACGTTTGTATTAACAGTCATTGCGCAAAATATTGCTTTACTATGGCATTTGTTAGATTTGAAATCTTTTGAAACAATCTTACATGGTATCACCTATGTGGGACTTACCTTTTTATTCATTAAACTTTTAATTAATAAAGGATTTAAAGAGAAATTAAGTGACTATCGTATTAACTTACTTAAATGTAAACTCAGTTATCTATCAGTTGGCTTACTGATTCCGATTATAAATATCATCATTTATTGCGTCTTTATTCCAGGTCATTTTGAAATAACGAAAGCTGATACTGTAATAGAATATCTAGAAATGTTATTTGAAATTATTGTTTTAGGTGGAATCTGTGCACCTATAGCTGAAGAATTAACAGTACGAGGCTTATTAATGGGCTACATTGAAAAGAAAGCGAATATTATCTTTGCCATCATTGTTACATCTGTATTATTCGCTTTAGTCCATTTGTTTAATGGCGGGATGTCTGGTGTTAGTTTAATATTATTAGTCGTAAGCGGCACGGTCGCTGGTATATTGTACGGTCTGACGGCGTATAAATTTAACTCAATTTGGCCAAGTGTTTTTATGCATATGTGTTGGAATCTGTCAGACTTTGTCCACATCACAACGCATAATGATGACTACGGCGTAATTCAGTATATTATTAAAGTTAAAAACATACTCCTAACGGGTGGCGCATACGGCAATACCTCTTCCCTCGTAGCAATCGTATTATTCGTAATAGCAATAATTTTAGTTGAAAAGAAAAATGTGCAAAGAATTAACTTGAGAGACTAATTTAGTCTCTTTTTTTATTGACCTTCAAGTATAGTTTAATGATAACTTTTAAAAAACAAGGAAAGGGGATGCGAAAATGCAAATAGATGAAGTTTCCAAAAAGCTTAATATATCTAAATCAATGATTCGTTATTATGAAGAAAAAGGCTTGATTAACATTTCTAGAAATCAAAATAATTATAGGGAATTTAATCAGACTGTCTATACAACATTGAAACTTATCAAAGATTTAAAACGATTAAACTTAAGCCTAGAAGAAATAAAATATATTGTAAATTTATTTAACAAGCCTATTTCAAAGGAGTGTAACATCCAATCTACTAAGTACTTAGATCGAATTATTAAGGATTATAAAAGAAATATTAATGAACAAATTAATATATTGAATAGATTGGAACAAGTTAAGGAGCTCTCACAAGACATGAAATTTGAGGAAAATAAAACAGAAATTTTGAATATGTTAGCAGGAGTTAAAGAGTATGATTAGTATTATATATGCTGGAAATCAATCAGGGACATGTTATGGAATTTTTAACTTATTAACTCAAAAATTGGAAAATAAAGAGAAGTATATTTTCAATCTACAACTTATTAAAGAAGACATACTTATTTTAGAAAAAGGATATAAACATGAATTAACAGATAAGCAAAATGAATTTATAAATATTATTAATCAAAGTGATACATTAATATTCATTTATCCTCTATATTGGTTAAACATGCCAATGTTGCTTAAAGGATTTATTGATATGACATTTTGGCCTAATAAGGCTTTTAGTTTCAAAAATAAACAATATTATAAAAACGGTTTATGGAAAGATAAAAAAGCAATAGTTATATATACAATTGGTGGAAGTGAATGGTTTAATTTATTAAATTTGAATCTAGGTTATAGAGTATTAAAGTATCCACTAAATTTAGTTGGTATTTCTAATATAAAAAAATTTTATATTGATCAACTCAACCGAAGTAATAGGCAATCTGTAAATAAAAAAGTGAATAGTCTTGTAGAAAAGGTAATGAAATCCATATAAATAAACTAAGCACAAAGCGGTTATTAAGCTTTGTGCTTTAGTATGTTAGCCTTAAATTGCACTCATAAAAATTTAACTTGAAGGAGATAATGATTTATGGCGGTAAGGCAATTTAGTATTTATAAAATTTTGGCTTATATGATTCTCACAATTGCCATATTGGAAG
The DNA here is from genome assembly GCF_001839115.1 of Staphylococcus sp. HMSC62B09. Taxonomy (NCBI): domain Bacteria; kingdom Bacillati; phylum Bacillota; class Bacilli; order Caryophanales; family Staphylococcaceae; genus Staphylococcus; species Staphylococcus sp. HMSC62B09. The sequence continues at coordinate 219,905 of NZ_KV840149.1, read as the reverse complement.
TTGCAGGAGAATTAGGTGGGCTCGCTATGAATCATGGTCTAGCGAAACCTATTGGTCAACTGATAAGTGGAATTATATTTACCGTTGGGACATTGATAACATTAAAGTACATTCACTCAAAGAACCCAGACATTTTAAAAGAAATTAAATTAAAAGGGTATAGTAATAAGCGAGATTTAATCATAGCATTGGCACTACCATTTTTAATTACATTTATCGTATTAGTAATAGGTATTAGTACAGGTCTAATGCAAAATGTGAGCGTAAGTACGGATATACATATTTGGGTAATGTTTTTATTTAACTGTCTTTTCGCAGTATTATATGAGGCTTTTCCAGAAGAAGTGTTGATTCGTGGATTGATATTAAATGAGTTACGAAAAAAGTTTAAATTTATTCCATCATTATTTATCCAACCGGTATTATTTGCGATTATTGGCGGTTCAGTACATATTATTTCAAACTTAATACATTTAGGTAATCCAGAACTATTGTCAGTTGTAGGTTTAATGATTCAGTTTTTTATATTTGGCATCACGTTACAACTATATAGAGAATTTGCAGGTTCCTTATGGGCGAATATGCTGTTTCATTTAGTTTGTCTAGAAACGACTAGATTTATCTTTATGAGTTCAAGCCAATCTATCATTAAATTTCATGAAACACAACAAGGCGTTTTTGGCACATTAGGATTAATGATTGGATTATACATAGGAAGTGCGATTATTTTAGCTATTCTACTTTGGTTCAGAAAAAGAAAGTACCAAAAACTAAATCAACAATAAGGAGGTACCAAATCAACGATGCGTCGTTCATTACTTACATATATTATTTTAGTGTTCGTTTTAACCTATAGTATTGAAGGTCTTGTTTATTTAATCGGCGGACTTCAATCTTTCTCAATAATTGCGAGTTTAACGATGTTGTTTCCTGCTATTACGGCAATCATTGTATGGGCAATTTATTATCGTGACAAAAAATTTTGGAAGTTCTTCGGACTTAGATTAGGTAAAATTAAAAATTGGTTTATACATCCATTGATGATGCTATTGGCTTTGATAATTATATACTTAGTTTCTTATATGTTGAATCCCAATCAATTTCTAAATAGCACAGAACAACAAGATAGAATGAAAGATATTTTTATTTTCCTACCAGATGTACCACTATTTATCAACTTATTGATTCCAATAATACTTAATCTATCAATAGGTATACTATTTAGTATGATTGCTTATCTAGGTGAAGAGTTAGGTTGGCGAGCTTTCATGTACCCTAAATTGACCAATATTGGAGTAACAAAAGGATTAATTTTAGGCGGCTTTATATGGGGATTATGGTATCTCCCTCTTATCTTAATGGGACATAATTATCCTAATCATCCAATTCTAGGAAATATAATGATGATATTAGTGTGTATTCCGTTTGGCATTATTCTATTTTATTCATATATCAAATCTGGAAATATCTTTGTCCCAGCGATAATGCACGGAATTTTAAATCAATTTTCAAGTACTGTAACTACTTTCTCTATAAAAGAATCACAATTCAATCCATTACTTTATGGTTCAACTGGACTTGTTGGAATAGTGATTTTTAGTTTAATTGCTTTATTTTTAATTAAAACTATCAAGAAATCAAACCATATTTATAATTTTTAATTTTAGACTGACCCTCTATTCCGGAAGGTCTTAAATTACAAAATTAATTGCATATCGCAAAATTTCTACAAAAATAACGTATTTGTTCACAATTTTCGCTAGAATAAACAAGATTTTAACCATATGATGGCAACGTAAAGGAGCGGATCAATTTGAAAACCAAGAGTGTAGGAGAACGTATTAGAAACTTAAGGAAGTCTAAAAAGATGTCTCAAGAGAGGTTGGCAGAAAAACTAAATGTTTCTCGACATTCTATTTCAAATTGGGAAAGGGATGTCAGTTCTCCAGACATACATTCATTATTGGAGATGACAGAACTTTTTGGCGTTTCTTTAAATCATTTGGTTAAAGGAGATGAACTTATAGTGAATAAATATGTTTATGCAGCGTTAGCATTTTTCTTAGGTGGCTTGGGGGCACATAGATTTTATAGAAAACAATATGGTAAAGCACTATTATATATATTATTTTGTTGGACAGGTATTCCTGGTGTAATTGGAATAATAGAGGGAGTTATAGCATTTATAAAAACTGCAGATGCCCAAGGTAATATTTAAGACATAATATGGGGTAGGGAGTGGGACAGAATTTAACTTGAATTCAGTTTCATTCCCTTGTTTTATACATAGCAAAAGCACTTATAGCATTGGGGGAACTATAAGTGCTTTAACGGCCATATTGACGTTTTGGGAAAATACAATTATTGGCTTTTAATAAAATGTATAGTAAGGATACATTTTATCGGCATGGGATCATTAGTGATTCATAAATGTACTCTATAATTTAAGGAAGTGTGAGTAATTCAATCTAAATTGAAAAGAAAAGAGCATGTAATTCAACACGTAAGAAATTACTAATGCAATGATTACCCCAAAACAAATACATCAATTATGTATCTACTTTTAATAAATACCCAGTCAAATTAAAATAAAATTCTTTTTACAAACAAAAGAATAAAAATATTAACTTTATTTAAATCAAAAGTAATCTACTTTAAATTGTGCTACGCTAATAATGAATAAAAAGTCATTCCAATTAACAGATAATAATATTAAATGCGAAATTCGTATATATTCTTTTGCATAGTATTAATTTTGCTTTTTACATAAAAAATAATAAATTCCGTGGAATATAATTTGTTTTTTTAGTAAAATAGTCACCAAACGAGGATGAAAGATAACTTTAAACGTCTAAAACAGTTAACTTATATTCTCATTTTTTTATTATCTACAAGGGGATGGAAAAATTTTATGGATTTACTAATTGGTACTTTATTCTTAATTTTAGTTCTTATTATTTTTACATTATTTACGTATAAAGCGCCTAACGGAATGCGTGCGATGGGAGCACTGGCAAATGCGGCTATTGCGACATTCTTAGTCGAAGCATTCAACAAGTATGTTGGTGGAGAAGTATTCGGAATCAAATTTCTGGAAGAGTTAGGGGATGCTGCGGGAGGTCTTGGCGGTGTTGCTGCAGCTGGATTAACTGCGCTTGCGATTGGTGTATCTCCAGTCTATGCACTAGTTATTGGTGCTGCCTGTGGTGGTATGGATCTCTTACCAGGTTTCTTCGCAGGTTACCTTATCGGTTACGTTATGAAGTATACAGAGAAATATGTTCCAGATGGCGTTGATTTGATTGGTTCAGTAGTTCTACTTGCGCCACTTGCAAGATTGATTGCAGCAGGTTTAACGCCAGTCGTTAATAATACACTTTTAAAAATTGGTGACATTATTCAAAGTAGTACAGATACGAATCCAATATTTATGGGTATCGTTCTTGGCGGTATTATTACAGTTGTTGGTACTGCGCCATTAAGTTCAATGGCATTAACAGCTTTATTAGGACTAACAGGTATACCTATGGCAATCGGGGCAATGGCAGCATTTAGTTCGGCATTTATAAACGGTACATTATTCCATCGTTTAAAATTAGGTGATCGCAAGTCAACGATTTCAGTAAGCATAGAACCTTTGTCACAAGCAGATATAGTGTCAGCTAACCCAATTCCAATTTACATAACGAATTTCTTTGGTGGAGCAGCTGCAGGTTTAATAATCGCATTATCTGGCATGATCAATGATGCGACAGGTACAGCAACACCGATTGCTGGATTCCTTGTAATGTTTGGTTTTAACAATCCAATGACAGTCGTTATTTATGGCGTTGTCATGGCTATCGTTGGTGGACTTGCAGGTTGGATTGGTTCACTCGTATTTAAGAAATATCCAATTGTTACTAAACAAGATATGATTGATCGAGGTGCTAAAGACGCATAGTATTAAAAATAAACCTTCTTTGTATTGTCATTACAAAGAAGGTTTTTGGTATATAAATCCCTAAAAGAAAGTATTTACTAAATAAGTTTAATAATACTGTTTTATGTGTAATAATAAAATCGTAAAAATCATAGTAATCACTTTCATTATAGCGCTAAAAATTGTAAATATATCAAAAAACATGTTATTGTAAACATTTTGTCAATTATACATAAATAATTTATAAAGTTATTTGAAAAGTGTTGTATTATATTTTGCAATCGCTTACAATACATGTGAAAGATATCACAAAGGAGTTGTACAAGATGCAAAATTTAAGAAACAGAAGTTTTTTAACACTATTAGACTTTTCACAAAAAGAGGTTGAGTTTTTACTAAATCTATCAGAGGATTTAAAACGTGCGAAATACGCCGGTATAGAACAGCAAAAACTTAAAGGTAAAAACATCGCATTAATTTTTGAAAAAGATTCTACTCGTACACGTTGTGCGTTTGAAACTGCAGCATATGATCAAGGCGCTCACGTGACATATCTTGGACCAACTGGAAGCCAAATGGGTAAAAAAGAATCTGCGAAAGATACTGCTCGTGTATTAGGTGGGATGTATGATGGAATCGAATACCGTGGCTTCTCACAACGTACTGTTGAAGAATTAGCGAAATATTCAGGTGTGCCTGTGTGGAACGGCTTAACAGATGAAGATCATCCAACTCAAGTACTTGCTGACTTCTTAACAGCAAAAGAAGTATTGAAAAAACCTTACCATGAAATCAACTTCACATATGTTGGAGATGGACGTAACAATGTAGCAAATGCATTAATGCAAGGTGCAGCTATCATGGGAATGACTTTCCACTTAGTTTGCCCTAAAGAATTAAATCCAACTGATGAGTTATTAAAACGTTGTAAAGAAATCGCAGCTAAAAATGGTGGCGAAATCTTAGTAACTGATGACATCGATGAAGGTGTTAAAGGATCAGACGTTATCTACACAGACGTTTGGGTATCAATGGGTGAACCTGACGAAGTTTGGGAAAAACGTATCAAGTTATTAGAACCATATCGTGTAACTAAAGAAATGATGGAAAAAACTGGTAACCCACGTGCCATCTTTGAACACTGCTTACCATCATTCCACGATACTGAAACTAAAATTGGTAAAGAAATCCAAGAAAAATATGGCTTAACTGAAATGGAAGTTGCTGACGAAGTCTTTGAAAGTGAACAATCTGTTGTCTTCCAAGAAGCTGAAAACAGAGCACACACTATTAAAGCTGTAATGGTTGCAACTTTAGGAGAATAATTGAAGGGAGACCTACCTATGTCTAAAATCGTAGTGGCTTTAGGTGGTAACGCTTTAGGACAATCACCTGAAGAGCAATTAGAATTAGTTAAAGGAACAGCTAAATCATTAGTTAGCTTAATCCAAAAAGGTTATGAAGTTGTAATCAGCCATGGTAATGGACCACAAGTCGGCAGTATTAATTTAGGATTAAATTATGCAGCTGAAAATGGTCAAGGACCAGCGTTTCCATTCCCAGAATGTGGCGCAATGAGTCAAGCTTATATTGGTTATCAATTACAAGAAAGTTTATTAAATGAACTTCATGCTTTAAATATTGATAAACAAGTGGTTACATTAGTGACTCAAGTTGAAGTAGATGGTGATGACCAAGCATTCAATAATCCTACGAAACCAATTGGCTTATTCTATACAAAAGAACAAGCGGAACAAACAATGGAAGAAAAAGGTTACAAATTCGTAGAAGACTCTGGACGAGGTTATCGTCGTGTTGTACCTTCTCCAATGCCAATCAACATTGTAGAACTAGATAGCATTGAAACATTAATTAAACACGGTACATTAGTTATTGCAGCTGGTGGTGGCGGTATCCCAGTTGTTAAAAAAGAAGGTAACTATAAAGGCGTCGATGCTGTTATCGATAAAGATAAAACAAGCGCTTTACTTGCAGCACACTTAAAATCAGATCAATTAATTATCTTAACAGCAGTAGATTATGTTTATATTAATTACGGTAAAGATAATCAAGAAGCTTTAGGTGAAGTAACAGTGGATGAAATGAATCAACATATTGCTGACGGTCAATTCGCAAAAGGTAGTATGTTACCTAAAGTAGAAGCGGCATTACAATTTATCGAGAAAAATCCGGAAGGTAGTGTATTAATCACATCTCTTGAAGATTTAGGAGATGCCCTAGACGGTAAAATTGGTACATTAATAAAAAAATAATAAACGCGATTGACTTTTGACATGGTTATACAATAACACTCAATACATTTTAATAAATAAGTTGAACCTGGGCTTAATGTATGTGATTTACATACGTAAGCTCAGGTTTTTTAGTGGTCGTTTGGGTATTAAAAACCCCCTCACTAGTTGGCGTAGTGAGGGGATTGATGTTTACTAAATGTATTATGAAACTTGTTAAAATATTTCAATATCAGAAAGTGTAAAATGCGACTTCAAATTACTTTATTGTAATTAACTCAATATAAATGCCACAAATTCTTCTACGCTAAGATTGCCAAAGTAGAACTTTAAATCAATGTCATTCAAACGTTCAATCAAGTCAGCTTTGACCATACGCGTACCAATTAAATGTTCTTCAACATCGTGAATGTTACCTTGACCAAAGAAATCGCCATAAATACGACAAGCGGCAATACGGTTATGTTCAATTGATAGGGAAATATCAATTGCGCCACAACTAAAGCGCTCATTTCGATTGTATTCATATCGTGGTGAACGGCCATAGTTCCATTCCCAATTATCATACTTTTCAGCGACTAATTGATCGATGCCAGCCCAATCTTCGTCTGTTAATTCATAGCGTTTGGCATCTTTAATGTCATCTATTCCCATAATTTGCTTAATCATGAGATCTTTGAATTCATGAATGGTGATGTCTTGATATTTAGGGTCTAATGCATCGCGGATTTGACCGACGCGGGCACGTACTGATTTGATGCCTTTAGATTCAATCTTCTTACGGTTTGGTTTCAATACGTTGACCATGGCGTCGTAATCGACATCTAATAGTAATGAATAACCACCATAAATACGGTTATTCAATAATGTCATCGCAGCACCTGAAATTTTCTTGTCATTTAAAGCGAGATCATTACGACCACTTTGAATGACGTCAGTTGCACCTAAATTATGTAACGCTTGAATAGCAGGGCGATAGAAGCGTTGGAAATCACCATAAATGGATGTATCCTGTTCTAAAATACAACATACGTTGACGGCACCATCGTCGACGTAAACTGCGCCACCGCCTGTATCACGACGTACGACTTTAATGTTGTTCTCATCGACGTAGTCTTGATTGATTTCAACCGCTGTATTCTGGAAACGACCGATTTCTACTTTAGGTTGGCAATAATAAGGAAGTAAAATATCTTCGTCTAGAAAGATATTGTTATTAATATATACTTGCATCGCCAAGTTTACGGCGCCATCATCGATATATTTACCATTACGAATAGGTTCTATTAAATACATGTTTTCGTCTCCTAAGTTGTTAATTGTCTTTGTGCGTTAATGATTAATGATGCTATATCTTCAGTGAGATGAATGGTTCTATCTTGAATTGATTTAGGGATGCGATACGCTTTCTTGTTTAACGTCATAAACACGGCATTGGGATTGTGACGCGTCATACGTTGGAAAGGATGTTTCACAAATTGTGGTGTCGTATAACCAATACCAATTTCAAGATATAACACTTTGCCATTCTTATGAGTATCTAGAAAATGATTGTAGCGATCTAATTGTGCATGGAAATCTGCATCTTCAACCATGCCAACTTGTGCTTTACGTTTGTTAATCTCCATAGGGGCATCACATTTTGGACAATGTGGAATCAACTCATATGGGATTTTCATGTCTTCTTGTTTAGCCACCATTTTGCGAATGGCATTATCATCACGATATGTTTGTGCATGACAGTGTTGGCTACATTGCCAAAGAATGTATTCTCCTTGAATATGGAATACTTTATTTAAATCATAATCTGCCACTAAAAAGGCATTATCTGCATTGGTCGTAATAATATGATATTCCTTGTGTTCAAGTATCTTTTTAAGTGCAACGTAAGAAGGGCCGACAGGTTGGTCTAAGTAGTTCAACTTCACGAAACGACTTTCAAATGCCCAATATTCCTGCCAACTATCGAACGGGTGCAAACTCGCTTGCAACATATCGAAGAAATTATATTTCTCAATAAAGTCGGGAAAGTTCTGCGTAAAACGTTCACCAATGTAAGTGAAACCGTCTGAAGCAGACATACCAGCGCCTATGCCAACAACAATGGCATCAGCTTCATCAATGGCTTGTGCCAAGATATCCGTTTGAGTGGCGTCTTGTTGTTGCGCCTTATCAAGCGCTATCCAATTCTCGTTATGCGTTGGGTTATCTGTTGTTGTCATTGAAAGCCTCCTTATATAGTTCTAAATCTCTATCTGTAAATACATTAAAGAGTACTTTCAACTCTGAGCCAGTTTCATGTAAATATTGACGTGTCGTTTCAATCGCTATACGACTTGCCTCATCTTGTGGGAATCCAAAGACACCTGTTGAAATACAACAGAATGCTAAGTGTCTTAACCCCTTTTCATCGGCAAGCGCTAGACAGCTATGATAACAACGTGCAAGCAAATCTTTATTCATCTGAGATACAGGTTGTTTACGAATTTGCGGGCCAACCGTATGAATGACATACTTGGCTGGTAAATTATAAGCAGAGGTAATCTTTGCTTTACCAACACCTTCTTTACGTCCTTGTTGCTCAATTATATGAGCGCAATCTAAACGTAACTGTACACCAGCTTTGGTATGAATAATGTTATCTATGCAGTCGTGATTCGCTTGCATACATCCTAAGAATCGGCTATTCGCTGCGTTGACGATACCGTCAATATCAAGTGTTGTGATGTCACCTTGCCATAAATATAATGGCTCATCTGAAACAGGCGTTAAATCATCAATATGTGTAATGTCTTGTTGGTTGTTTAATGTAGATAAATAGGCATCTTGAATATCTAAGTACTCAGAACTGACAGGCTTTGGAGGGCGCACATTGGCTAAACCTCGATAAAGTTCCCATTGTTCTGTGTCAGTGTGGGGGAAGTCTAAAGGCTTGTCGCCATATTGTTCCTTCCACATCGTTTCAATAAGATAAGCTAAGCGTTCTTGTTGGTTCACTGGCATTTAATCCTCATTTGGATCTGGTAATGCGTCGTATGCTGCTTCATCTACATTTTCTAATTTAACTAACCAATTTTCTTCTGGTTTTTCAGAATTTAAAATCGCTGGTTCATCTTCAGCTTTCGTATTACGTTCGACGATTTTACCTGCAAGTGGAGATTGCACATCTAATACAGTTTTCGATGCTTCGATACTTACAATTTCATCATTGACGTTAACGTCGTCTGGTCCTATAAATTCTACATAACCTACTGTACCTACGTCATCTTGTAATTCAGGTGTCATGCGATAAATATATTGGTTTCCTACCTTTTCGACATATAAATAATTTGCTAATTTAGCCATTTCATTTCATCCTTTCTCTATTTATAAATACGCTTGTGCTATGTGTTCAATCGTTCGACATCGTTGATCGATGTCTGGTAATAGCGGTACGACTAAGACCTCATCCGCCTTAAATTCTTGGATCATTGCGTCCAAGCGGGGTTTCACTTGCTCGATTGTACCAGCTAAGATACGTGCACGGTGCTGAGTTATGACACGTTTATCACGGTCACTTAAGTTGTATTGTCTTGCTGTTTCGATAGATGGGAAGCGATCGAACTCGGCAAATTGACGTTTCCCTAATAACCATACGTCAAGAGCGTGTAGTAGGTCTTGCGCTTCTTCTTCAGTGTCCGTTACAATCGCAAACGTTGTTAACATGACTGTGGGTGACATGTTTAACGCAGTTTGATGAAAGTGTTCACGATACGTTTCTACTGACGCTTTAGCTGCATCAATCTTATCTTGGCTAGGTAATAAGAATGTTCCTAAGGTGTAGCCCATGCCTTGTGTAGCAGCTAATTTAGCTGAGCGTTGACTCGCACTTAAGAGCCACATTTCTGGATGACGTGATAGATGAGGTTGACTAATGACTTGTCCTACACGTTGTTCCTCTGGTGCTCGCGTCAAATAATGACGAATATCTTCAATGCTTTGTGAATAATCAAGATAGTCACGTTTGTCCTCATCCATTGCACGTTTGACCACCGCTGTACCTGGATTATTGCCGATACCCAAGTCAACCCGGCCAGGATGGAGTGCCTCTAGCATTTTAAAATTTTCGGCCACTTTAAACGGGCTATAGTGAGGCAACATGACGCCACCAGAGCCTAACTTAATACGCTTCGTTTCCCCTAACAAATGCATCATTAAGAGTTCAGGACTACCACTCGCAAACGCTGGAACATCATGATGTTCTGTTAACCAGAAACGCTTGTAGCCTAAGTCATCAGCGAGTTTCGCAAGTCTTGTGGTATCTTGTAAAGCTTGTGTCGCATTCTTGCCTTCATCAATCATGGCGTAATCTAATATATTGAAATCCACTTGGCGCTCATCTCCAAAGTTAATTGTTTAGTCCCTTAATTATAATACCCACCACCATTTTAACGTGTTTAGTGAAATTTTGTAGGAATTTAGTTTATACGTCACACAAATGTTCTAATGCTTTTCTTCTTTTCCTGAAAAGGGGTGTCCAAACAGTTCACAAACAAGTCGATTGAGTAATGTCGTAAAGCATGATACTTTGAAAATAATACATAAAGAACGAAAGAGGATGTCATAAATGTCGAAATTCGCACCATTGCTAGAACCTATTACATTACCTAATGGCATTACATTAGCTAATCGATTTGTCCTTTCGCCCATGACGACGAATTCTTCTACTAAAGAAGGCCATATTACAGAGGAAGACATACGTTATGCGAAACGTCGTGCTGATTCAGCAGGATTGCAAGTGACTGGCGCAGCATATATTGAGCCATATGGTCAGTTGTTTGAGTATGGATTTAATATTTCTGATGATGCCTGCATTCCCAGTTTAAGAAAAGTGGCTCAAGCTATGAAACAAGATGGCCATAAAGCGATAATTCAACTTGCACATGCTGGAAGATTCTCAAATACTGCGATTATGAATTATGGGGAAGTCTATGGCCCAAGTCCAATGACGTTACACTCTCCAATTAAACATGACGTTTTAGAAATGTCGGTGGAGAAAATTCATGACGTCATACAACAATATGCCGATGCAACATCTCGAGCAATTCAAGCGGGATTTGATGGCGTTGAAATCTCCGTTGCACAACGTTTACTCATTCAAACTTTCTTCTCTAAGTTCTCCAATCAACGACATGATCAATATGGTGTAGATTCGTTAGAGAACCGAGCACGCTTTGGCTTAGAAGTCATGCAGGCAGTACAAAAAGTCATCGATGAAGAGGCACCAAGTGATTTCATATTCGGTTACAGAGCGACACCTGAAGAGACAAGAGGTAGTGATTTAGGCTATACAGTTGATGAATTTAATCAACATTTAGATTGGGTCATGGAAGTCGCAAATATTCATTATTTGGCTATCGCAAGTTGGGGACGCAATATTTATCAGAATAAGACGCGTACACCAGGCGATAATTATGGACGTCGCGTCAATCAGGTCGTATATGAGTATTTAAATGGACGTGTGCCGTTGATTGCGAGTGGTGGTATTAATACACCTGAAACAGCACTAGATGCTTTAAATAACGCTGATATGGTTGGCATGTCATCACCATTTGTCACAGAACCTGACTTCGTTCATAAATTGGCAGAAGGACGTGAAGATGACATTGATTTACATGTACATCCAGATGAATTAGATGAACTTGCCATTCCACATGCGGCGTTTAAAGACATCGTTCAAATGATGGATTACGGAGAAGGACTGCAGAAGAAAACACGCGATGAATTGCGTAAATTAGAGAAAAATTACGATGAAGAGTAGGGCGCAAGGCATAAATCGAATGTGTTAAAAAGATTTGGTTGCCTTGCAATGATGACTAGTACGGAGAATATGTTGATACAGGTTGGGATGTTTTAATACATTCCAGCCTTTTGTTTTGGTTAATTTCTAGCTAAATATTTAATTTTTCACGTTGTTAATGTAAACTTACTTATATATAAAGTTTACATTTAGGTTTTTACGGGATTTTTTAAAGTAAGGAGTTTAACAACATGAGATTAAATTTAGCAGAACGTATCTTAAATCAAGACGTACTAAGTAAAGAAGAAGTTTTAGCATTATTTGAAGATGAAACGATTGATACATTTGAATTATTAAATGAGGCATATATCATTCGAAAACACTTTTTCGGAAAAAAAGTGAAACTCAATATGATATTAAATGCGAAGAGTGGAATTTGTCCAGAAGACTGTGGCTATTGCGGTCAATCGGTGAAAATGAAAGAAAAACAGCGCTATGCGTTAGTTGAACCTGACAAAATTAAAGCTGGTGCACAGGTAGCGACGGAGAATCACATTGGCACATATTGTATTGTTATGAGTGGACGTGGGCCTACAAATAGAGAGGTTGATCATATCTGTGAGACGGTTCATGATATTAAGGCGTTGCATCCTCAACTTAAAATTTGTGCATGTCTAGGGTTAACGAATGAAGCACAAGCTGAGAAGTTAAAAGAAGCGGGTGTAGATCGCTATAATCATAATTTAAATACGAGTGAACGTTACCATAGCGAAGTCGTGACGACACATACATATGAAGATCGTGTACGTACGGTTGAAATCATGAAAGCGAATCATATCTCACCATGTTCTGGTGTGATATGTGGGATGGGGGAAACGAATGAGGATATTATTGATATGGCATTTGCGTTGAAGGAAATTGACGCTGATAGTATTCCGATTAATTTCTTACATCCAATCAAAGGGACAAAATTTGGCGGACTCGATTTGTTATCACCGATGAAATGTTTGAGAATTATCGCGATGTTTCGACTCATCAATCCATCTAAAGAAATACGTATTGCAGGTGGGCGTGAAGTCCATTTACGTTCTTTACAAGCCATCTCATTAAAAGTAGCCAATTCCATCTTTGTAGGTGATTATCTGATTACAGGGGGACAACCGAATGAACTCGATTATCAAATGATTGAAGATCTAGGATTTGAGATTGATGGGTAATTTAGGAAGACTTTGATATTTGATAAGATAAAAGAGAATAATATTTAGAAAAGGATAAAAATAACATGTCATCTAAATAATCATAATTTGGAGATAAACGTTGGCATAACATTTTATTAATATTAGTGGGTATATTGGTATTCTGTATATTTTATTTTGTAATGGGTGTTAATGTGGCATATGCATTAATGTTTTCATATGTGCCACTTACTATAGGCATAGTTAATTTAGGCAAACTTAGAGAAAAAGACGACAGAAATCACTGAATTACGAATTAATAATATAACCCCATATATTGTCCTTGTTAAATGATTAAATGTAAGTGATGAGACGACTATCACTAAACATAAACGTTATCGTAGAAGTCTCACTTATTAGGAATGGGGCGAGGACAAATGGAAGAGAAATTTGAAAAGATCTTATTAGATAATACAATATTTAATAAAAAAGAATTTATGGAAAAATACAATCCATGGGAACAAGAGAGAGCTACACATCTTATTAATAATTATTTAAAGCTAATGGATAAAGAGAATGAATCTAGTTATTTTACTGGTGATTTCAATTACAACAGTGAAAACTTTTCTTGGCTAGCGATTGAAGAGAATTTAGAAAATAAGTATTTAAAAACAGATAATAGAAATCAATTTCCTAAAAATATACATTATGGTTTACCAAACCAAATACATGGAGATATTGATAAATCAACAATTTTTCAATGCTTACTTAATCCTAATATTGCTATTTTGGATAATAAAAGTGAACCTGAAAATCTAGAAGATTTTTTTGATGAATTTGAAATCATAGATACTGGGGATTTAAGTGCAAAATTTTCAAACTATTCAAATGAAGAAAGAATTAAAGAGCATATTGTGGATACTGAAAGCTCAATGTTAAGTAAAGAGCTATTGAACTTAATAAAATTAGATGAATCCAATTTCAAAGAATTAATGAGTGGTGTAAAAAAATTAACGAATAGGTTTTATTATTTAGGCGAGTATTTTTATCCTCTGTTAACAAGTGATAACGAGAGTACTAAAGTTTTTCGAAAGCTAAAAAAAGAGTTAGGAAAAGAAGAGAATTATTACACAGTAAAAGAGAATGCTGAAAAATTAAAGACGTGTAATCTTGAAATTTTTCCATTTCGTTCGAAAGAACCCAAATTAGGTTTTGGAAAAAATAACTTCGGTAGAGAGCTAGTTGAAACAGAAGTAAATACGGTACTATTAGGTGCTCGTATTATTTTAAGAAGAATAGCATTATATCTTCAAGGTGATTTAAGCAATAAAGTCCAACCTATATTCATCTTTAGAAGATATGATTTAGTATGGAAAAATCTTATTGAGACGGTATTAAAAAATGATTATAGAGTTAATGATGAAGATACTAAAGAAATGTTAAAAGAAATTGAAGATGAATATTTTTATTTCTTTAAAAGTAGACATAATAATCAGGTTTCAAGTGGAAAAATATCAAAAGGTAATTTGAAAAAAAGCGATAATAGCGTAAGTAAATGTCAGAGAAATTTGACAGAAGAAGAATTTTTAAATTTAAAAAGTAACCATGACACGCTTATTTTGGAAAATAATGAAGAATAAAACAAAACCACTTATCTATCAATGTAACTAGATAAGTGGCTTCTATTATTTTATAAACGTTCTATGTTTTTACGTACTTTGTGAGCATCAGATGCTGCATAACGTACTTTACGATTTGCTTCAGAGACCTCTCTGACTTTCAAAAGAACGGTATGTGATTGGGAAAAAAGAAAATGAAGAGTGCGCAAAAAACCGCCATTACCGATTAAGGTAATGACGGCGCTAACAATTGTAAGGTGCATATTTGCACACCACACAATTGTATTTTTATTATTTTTTTAATAAATTTAAGAACGAGTTTAAACTTGCATTTGAAGCACTGATTTTGGCTTTTCTATATTCACGTGTAGCAAGTTCAGCAGCGTATCTAGAAGCTAAAACATCTCAATTTGTATTTGGTCATTTTGCTTTATAATATAGTCTTGTTTGGCTTCTAATCTTGATTGATGTTCTTCAAGCTCAAACAGGTTAATTGCCTCTTTTATGTTGTCAGCACGATATGTAAGAAAATAATCATACATTTTAGATGCAGCATAAGCATTACAATATTTCTCTGGAATACGTTTATATATATCTATTTCATTTAAAACAGTTGCTACTTCATTTTTAACTTTATTGGCTTCATTAATTCTATTAATTGAAGAAGTAAAATGATTTTTATGAATTAATCTATTACGTGTAAACGAGTATTTCATAGAGTTGAGAAAAGCAGAATTATTTTTAGAATATTTTTTAATTCTGATGAAATATATTATATACACTATTAAACCAAGTAGTACATATCTGAATTTTAAATAAATAGATGATAATAATAAGAAAAATAATATAAAAATAACTAATCGATATATTAATGTATTTCTACGTATAATTTTAATTACTTTATCTCTAATATAGATATTTTCTTCATCAATTATATTATTTTGTTCATTTACCATTTGACTAGCCTTAATACATAACGTTAAGTCTTTTAGAGTGCTTTCTTGAGGTTCATTCATAGTTGTCACTTTTATTCTGTAATAAGTATTTAGATAAATTCATTATACCGTTAATATTTATAAAATAAATAGAAAATTCTGAAAAATTCACAAAGAGAAACTCTTACTTGTATAAGTTTCTCTCCCTTAATATAGTTACATCAATCCTATCAGTTTCATCCATAATGAACCTAAACCGAGCCAGATTACAAAGTACACAACGCCTAAGACTAGGTTCATGAGCCACCAACGTTTCTGAGTGACGTAACCAGCTGCATAAAGAATAGGCGCAGGGCCACTACTGTAGTGTGTTGTAGAGGCCATTAAGTTACCAAAGAAACCAAGCATTAATGCACTAAATAACGGTGGTGCACCTGCAGCAACGGCTACACCAAGTAATGCTGCGTACATTGCACTGACGTGAGCGGTTGAGCTGGCAAATAAATAATGTGAATAGAAATAGAAGATTATTAGAATAACAAGGACGACTGGCCAACTTAGACCGCCTAAACTGTTTGCGATAGTATGGCTTAACCATGGAATAAAGCCTAATTGATTCAGTTGATCTGCCATCATCACTAACACTGAGAACCACACTAATGTATTCCAAGCACCAGTTTCATTTAAAATATCTTTCCAATCTAATACGCCTGTGATAAGTAATAAAGATAATGCGATAAACGCAGTTAATGTTGCGTCTACACCAATAAAGCTACCTACTACCCAAAGTAGTAATGCGATAATAAATACACCAATCATGAATTTTTCGGCTTTAGCAATTGACCCCATATCAGCTAATTCATTTT
The DNA here is from genome assembly GCF_001839115.1 of Staphylococcus sp. HMSC62B09. Lineage (NCBI taxonomy): Bacteria > Bacillati > Bacillota > Bacilli > Caryophanales > Staphylococcaceae > Staphylococcus > Staphylococcus sp. HMSC62B09. The sequence continues at coordinate 203,357 of NZ_KV840149.1, read as the reverse complement.
CGACCCAATCTTTCGCATCAGGTGTTTCTTTGACTGTTGGCGGATACATTTTATAAATAATAAATGGTATGACGATAAGTGACACAATGCCAGGAACGATGGTTGCTAAGAACCAGTTCATCCAAGTAACGTGAACATGTGCAGTCTTCTCAGCTAAGTTCTGAGCAAGTGGGTTACCGGCCATTGCAGTTAAGAACATCGCGGCAGTAATAAGGTTGCCATGAAATTCAGTGAATATTAAAAATGACCCCACCTTACGCTCAGTACCTTGTTTCGGGTCAGAATCAAACGATTTAGAAAGCGACTGAATGATTGGAAACATAATCCCACCTGCGCGAGCAGTATTACTAGGTGTTGCTGGTGCTAAAATCAAATCCACACCGACAAGTGAGTATGCTAGACCGAGTGTCTTCTTTCCAAATAATCTTACAAACTGAAGTGCGATACGACGGCCGAGTCCAGTTTTAACGAATCCTCTAGAGATAAAGAATGCCATTGCAATCAACCAAATACTTGGATTACCGAAACCTTGAACGACAGTCTTTGTATCGATAACACCAACTAAAACGGTTAGTGTGAACCCTATGATCGATACGGCACCAATAGGCATAGGTTGTGTGATACAGCCGATAATGGTACCTACGAATATAGCAAACATAAGCCATGCATCCAGACTTAATGATTCAGGTCTGAAAGGGGCAAGCACAGCTATAAGTATGCCTATGACTAGAGGTAATATAAATTTTTTATATTTAACAGAGTTATTCATCTAGAAACCTTGTTTCCAAATTTCGAACATTTTCATACATAGAATAGTCCTATTTTTAAGCAATGTACAGAGCATTTTTACGTTCCATTGAGAATTATTATCAGTAGATTATAACGTTATAAAAATGGCATAGAATATCGAAATTAAATTATGAATAATATAAAATGTTACTAAAGAAGGGGGATGGGATGATGTTTACAATAGGGATATTAATCGCAAAAGATGATACGTGGATATTATGGGCCATTATTATAGTTTGGGCGACAGTCAGTATCTTCTTAGAACAGAAATATCAATGGGCAAGCACCATTTCAGGAGCAATCATTGCTTTAGTAGGGGCTATGTTATTATCCAATTTTAAGATTATCCCGACTGAATCGCCGGTTTATGATACGGTATGGGATTACGCGGTACCAATATCAATTCCTTTATTATTGTTCAGTTCTAATATTTTAAAGATTTGGAAGGAAAGTCGTCGATTACTATATATCTTCTTAATTGCATCAGTTGGAACATTGATAGGGACAACGGTAGGATTTATTTTCCTTCATCAATGGATTCCATATTTATCAAAAATTGGCGCGATGATGACAGGAAGTTATATAGGAGGTGGCGTGAACTTTGCAGCTTTAAGCACGAAGTTTAAAACACCGAGTGACATGATTTCATCAACAGTCGTTGCAGATAATAGTGTCATGGCATTGTACTTTATGTTGTTGATTGCAATACCGTCTTTACCTATTATAAAAAGATGGTTTAAGACAGATTATCAAACTGAGTCAACACCAGAAACGCAACAATCTTATTGGCAACCGAAGCAAATTCAATTATTAGATATTGCACTTTCGATAGCGATTGCAGTGGCATTAGTAGCAATCAGTTTTAAATTATCTGAGGTCATTCAACATGTGATACCGCAGTCTAATGTACTACTTACGATACTGGTTTCTTTCTTTGGCGATCAATACCTGTTACTTACAACACTTACATTATTGGCAGTGGCTATTTGGGGAGATTTCTTTGATAAATTAGCCGGTTCTTCAGAAATTGGAACATTTATTATTTACATATTCTTTGTAGTGATAGGAACACCTGCTTCATTTATGACGATTATAAAAACAGCACCACTATTATTTGTCTTTGTGATGATTATATTAATTTTCAATCTAGGTTTAAGTTTAATACTAGGAAAGTTATTTAACTTTAAGATTGAAGAAATACTGTTGGCAAGTAATGCTACTGCTGGTGGTCCTACAACGGCAGCAGCTTTAGCTATCAGTAAAGGATGGCAAGGTCTTGTTGGACCGATACTAATTATAGGTACATTGGGTTATGTCATAGGGAACTATGCGGGCACACTTATTTATCAACTTTTAATACACATTGGATAATATAAATACATAAAGGGAGATATCTCAGCATAATTTTTAGCTGCGTATCTCCCTTTTTAAAAAATTAATCATTTAATTCGCTATCTTTAATATCTGTAATAAACATGTGTCCGGGTGAGTGTGTAATCATTAACTTAGGTTTGGCATCAAGTGCAACAGATTGCGGTGTCACGCCACATCCCCAAAAGACTGGAACTTCGTTAGGTTTGATCGTGACAGCTTCTCCATAATCAGGATTATCGATATCAGTGATTCCTAGTTCTTCTGGTGTGCCGATAAGGATTGGCGTGCCATGAACGTTCTTAAAATGTGAAGTGATTTCTGTTGCCTTAATCGCTTGAGTCATAGTCATAGGACGCATACTAACTGTGATATTACCTTTAAAGTATCCGCTTGAATGTGCTGGTATATTTGTACGATACATAGGTACATTATGACCCTCTTCAATATGACGTACAGGTAAGCCAGCTTCCAACATGGCATGCTCAAAAGTGAAACTACAACCAATTAGAAAGCTAACCATATCTTCTGTATAAAGGTCAGTGATATCATCAACTTCTTTAATCAATTGACCATGTTCATAAATACGATATTTCGGAACTTCAGTGCGTATATCTGCATTGGGCCCATAATATGGAAAGGAATGTGCGCCAATTTCTGACACATCTAAGAGTGGGCAAGTCTTTGGATTTCTAAAACAAAACTTTAAGAAATCATAAGCATATTTCGATGGCAATATAACCACATTAGCTTGTATATAACCCTCTGCCATACCGCTTGTGTGACCGACAAGTTCTCCATCTCGAATTAATTGACGTAAGACTTCAGGTGATGCCTGTTTGTAATTCATTATAATCCCCCTTGTTTCCCCTTAATGATAGAAAGTGCTTATTACTACAATATTTTAAAATTACACATATTACAAGAGCAGTCTATGCGCTATTTATTAAAAAGTTTGTATGCTAAAGTGATCGAACTATTCACAAATATTGGTAATAAACAATATAAACTTACAATATCCCAATTATCATCTACGCGATAAATGACAAATTATAGTATGAATAAAAATGTACTTATGATTAGTCCTATTAAAGGCAGTAAATTAAAGTACAGATCCATATTGTTATTTTTCTTCATTGTTTTGTTCCTTGTCTTGTTCCTTTACATTAGATTTATTATGATCTTCTCGTTGTTCTAATGGAATAGAATAATCTTTGTCATCATCAATATAAGACATTTGGAAGTGCTTCGTATGTTCTCTGCGAAGCGCACGCATAATAGAAAGTGTCATTAGTAATAGAATGATAGAGAATGGTAATCCTGTTACAACGGATGCAGTTTGTAAACTTGTCAAACCACCTGCAATCGTCATTGCAACTGAAATAGCGCCGATGAGCAATCCCCAAATCACTTTATGTTTCACCTTTGGATTCTCGCTACCTCCTGTTGCCATGCCAGCAACAATATGTGTTGTTGAGTCTGCACTTGTCACTATGAGTAAGAATATTAAGACGACTGCTATTATGCTCGTAATATCAGCTAATGGAAATTTTGATAGTAATTCAAATAAAGCAACTGTGTAATCTTTATCTACTAATTTAGCGATGTTATCGCCACCCATAGCAAACTTAACGGCCATACCACCAAATCCTGCAATCCATACGAATGAAATGAGTGGAGGTACGATTAAAACACACATGATAAATTCACGAATTGTACGTCCACGAGATACACGAGCGACGAATCCTCCTATGAATGGTGACCATGAGATTACCCATGCCCAGTAAAAGACAGTCCATTGTTGTATCCAAGCATTATTGCCAGAATATGGATTGATACGTAAGCTATATTCAACAAAGTGTCTGATATAGTCTCCGATTGCTAGAGTATAAGATTCAAAGATGAATTTTAAGTCTCCAAAGATAAGCATGAATAGTAGTAAAACAGCGCCTAAAATAATATTGATGTTACTTAGCCATTTAACGCCTCGATTTAATCCAGTTATCGCAGAACCTAAGAAAATACAAACCATGAGTACCGTAATAGCAATTTTTGTAACGTTATTATTTGGTACATGGAAGACATGATTCAATCCACCACTAATTTGCATGATACCAAGACCTATAGAAGTGGCAATCCCCATAACTGTAGCTATAATTGCTAAAATATCAATCACATTTCGAAATGGACGTTTGTAAGCTTGACCAAAGACAGGTTCCATTGCTGTAGAAATTAAACCATCTCGCTTCTTTCTAAATTGAAAATATGCCACGATAAGTCCAGCCATGGCGAAGATAGACCATTGTGAAATACCCCAATGGAAGAAGGTATAGCCCATAGCTACACGCGCTGACTCTGCTGATTGATTCGGAACATCTTTTGGAAACGGTGAGTGAAGGTAATGTGTGAGTGGTTCAGCAACACCCCAGAATACAATACCGACACCAAGTCCCGCAGAAAATAACATACCTAACCATGATAAAAATGAAAATTCAGGTTCTTCATCATCACTGCCTAATTTGAAACGACCGTAACGAGAAATTGCTAACGAGATTAAAAAGATATCTAAAATAAATATAATAAGTAAGAACAGCCAACCAAATGAATTAGAAATAAAATTATAAATATGCTGTGCATAGACGCCAAATGCTTTAGGAAAGAATCCGGCCATAGCAGTAATAAGTACAATGATGGTTACGGATATCACATATACTAAATAATTGTTTTTCTTTCGCTTGTCATTCATTGTTCAATTAAGTCATCCTTTATATTTTATTTAGTTTGAGTATACCTATAATATAAAATATTTTCAAAATTCAATTTTTTTGAAATATCTTGATTTCTAAGTAATAGTGTTCTGTTTTGAAAACTTTTTCCAAAAGAGAAAATTGGCTAAATACGACCTAATGAAATGCTATAATTGAGATGAAAATTTGAAGAATTAAATAGAAAAGAAGGTATATCATGTCAACAAACTATGTCATTACAAATGGTAAAATTTATACGGAAAAGCAAGTTATTGAAAATGGATATCTTGTAGTAGAAGATGGCAAAATAAGTGATATTCAACAAGGAACGTATACTGGAGAATTAGAACAAGTCGACGTGAAAGGTCAAAATGTATTACCAGGTTTCATAGATATTCATATTCATGGTGGTTATGGCGAGGATGCAATGGATGCTTCTTATGAAGGTTTGAAACATTTGGCTGAACAGTTATTATCAGAGGGAACGACAACATTTTTAGCAACGACGATGACACAATCTGATGTTAATATTGAAAAGGCATTGAAAAATATTGTGGCATATCAAGCTGATCAACAACGAGGAGAAGCGGCTGAAGTAGGTGGTGTTCATTTAGAAGGTCCATTTATTTCAGAGCATAAAGTTGGCGCTCAAAATCCTAAATATGTGCAACGTCCGTCAGCGTCTAAGATTCAACATTTCCAAGAAATTGCGAATCAGCAAATCAAAATTATTACCTTTGCGCCTGAAGTTGAGGGTGCACATGATACACTAAATCAATTACATGAAGATATTATTTTTTCAATGGGGCATACTGTGGCAACATTTGATCAAGCGAATGAAGCGGTCGACCATGGTGCTAAACACGTAACACATCTATATAATGCTGCTACACCATTTGAACATCGCGATCCAGGTGTCTTTGGTGCGGCGTGGACGAATGAACAATTAAATACGGAAATTATAGTTGATGGTATTCATTCACATCCTGCTTCTGTACATATTGCTTATAAGCAAAAGGGAAATGAACACATGTATCTCATCACAGATGCAATGCGTGCGAAAGGGATGGAAGACGGTGAATATGATTTAGGCGGACAGAATGTCATCGTTAAAGGAAAAGAGGCTCGCTTAGCAAGTGGCGCTTTAGCAGGTAGCATCTTGAAAATGAATGACGGTTTGTATAATTTAATTGAATATACACATGATTCATTAGAGAATTTATGGCGAGTAACGAGTTTGAATCAAGCCATTGCATTGAAAATTGATGACCATAAAGGTAGTTTAGCAATCGGTAAAGATGCTGATATCGTTGTGGTACATGATACGATTCGTATTGATAAAACAATTAAATCAGGAGTTGTACATCAATATTAAAAAAAGTGGTTGATGTAGTTATTATAAATTCTCTCTAACCTCTATTCGCGTTTAAAGATATACATTCTAGTGTATATATGTAGTAAATGTTTGATACGAAACTCGAGCGACGGAAGAGAGGTGTCCATTCATGAATAATGATTTCAGATTCCCTAACGCTAAGCATTTCTTTAGTTGGTTAGCATGGTTATCTATTATTGCTTTAACCGCATTAATCCTACTTAATTTAATCGTTTATAGCACATTCAAAAGTTTTAATAATTTTACTTTAGCATTTGAATTTCACCAAACAGAATTAATATTCTTAATTACTTTCTCAGTAATTGCGGTTATTAGTATTATTATGTATTTAATTTTAAAACTATTTAAACATTCATAAAATGAAAAAACAGAAAGTGGATTGGCTATCAATCCACTTTCTGTTTTCTATTTTATTTGGGTAGTCAACTATAAATGTTTGAAAATAGTGTCATCAACAATGATTTCTACATTAGGATGTTGGTGCAAGATAGATGCAGGTAATGACTCAGTTGTTTCACCATTCAAGAGTTGATGAATTGCATCACGTTTACGTTCTCCAAATGCTAATAAGATGATTCGTTTCGCACGCATAATAGAGTTCAATCCCATAGAAACGGCTTGTTTAGGCACATCATCAATATGATCAAAATGAACACTGTTAGCATTAATCGTTGATTCAGTTAAATCAACCACACGCGTTTCACTTTCAAAAGATGTGCCAGGCTCATTGAAGCCGATATGTCCATTTTCACCAATACCTAATAACTGAATGTCCGGTTGATCAATTTGTTTCAATTGATTCTCATAACGACGTGCCTCACGCTCTAAATCATCAACATGGCCTTGAGGAATATGAATGTTATCGGCATTCCAACTAGCATTGTGATCAAATAATAATTGATGCATATACGTATGATAACTTTGAGCATGTTCAGGTGCTAACCCTACATATTCATCTAAATTAAATGTTTGAACTTTTGCTAAATTTACTCGATTAGCCAATGCTAATTCTGAGAAGCGTGGGTAAACATCTGTCATCGTGCCACCAGTAGCAAGCCCTAATATAGCATCAGGCTTATCTTTAATTAACTTCAATAGTTCAATTGCAACATAATCACTCCCTAATTTTTTATCTACTAAGTTCGTTATCTTCATGATTTACGCCTCCAAATTAAGCAATTATTTTTGTTGGACAGCTTCTATAAAACGTTCAGTGATTTGTTTAGGACGTGTAATTGCGCCACCGACAACTGTACAATGTACGCCTAAGTCACTTACCTTTTTATACATTTCAGGTGTAATGACATTACCTTCTGCAATAACTTTCGCGTTGACCTTTTCTAATACTTCTTTTAAAAATTCAAAATCATTTTCAAAGAGAATGTGTCCCTTTGTATAAGACGTATACCCACGTAATGTTGTGCCAATGTAATCAAAGTTTAAATGATCTGCATTGATGGCTTCTTCAACAGTTGAAATATCCGCCATAATTTCAACGTGGGGTGCTTTCTCTCGAATGTAATGAACTAATTCTTCAAGGGACTCCTTAGGACGTGTTTGCGTTGTCGCGTCTAAAGCAATTACTTCACATCCACTTTCAATTAGTTCATCCACCTCTTTAGAAGTTGCTGTAATAAATACATTAGAACCTTCATAATCTCGTTTTACAATTCCGATAACCGGTAGTGATACTTCTTCTCGAATCGCTAAAACATCTTCTTTAGTATTCGCACGTATACCAACCGCTCCACCTTGAAAAGCTGCTAGAGCCATCTTTGACATAATAAATGATGAGTGTAATGGTTCGTCAGGTAACGCCTGACATGACACGATTAATCCATTTGGTAACATTTTTAAACACGCTCCGTCTTTTTCAAAATTGTAAATAGAAATAGTATTTATAATTGATTCGTTTATTCATTCATATCATAACATTAAGAAAATATTTATCAATTTATAATTGGTAATTGAAAAATATTTTCAAATATAATACAGTTTAACTAACTTAATTACGAGGTGTTGTCATGAAATTTGAAAATCGTATTCAAAGAAGTCGTCATTTATTAACGAAAATGGATAAAAAAATTATTGAATATATACAAACACATGAACTTGATGAAAATTTCTCTACAATTAATTCCTTAGCTTATGCTATCGGGACATCACCAGCTACCATTACAAGATTTAGTGGGAAATTAAATTATGCCAACTTTCAAGATATGAAGTTTAATTTGCAACACGAAAAATCAGAAAAGGTAGTAGAAAATGCACCGCTTGTTCAGCTTATTCATCGTTATCATCAAAACATTATCCAACAAACGGGTGAATTTATTTCCGAGGAAAAGATTAAACGTCTAGCACACAATTTAAAAACGTGTAGACAAGTCAATTTCGCAGGATTAGGAAGTTCAGGATTAACGGCAAGTGAATTTTACTATCGCACAATGCGTATGGGTATCAAAGGTTCTGTATCAACAGATGCGCACCAAATGAAGATATCGGCGTCGCTACTTTCATCACGGGATATGTTTGTCGCTATTTCAAATAGTGGGGAAACCTTAGAATTAATTGAAGCTGCGAAGATTGCTCGCAATCAAAGGGCGTATGTCGTAGTCATAACAAATTTCGAAGGTAGTGCGCTTACTAAGAATGCAGATTTAGTATTAATTACGACGGCTCAATCAAGTAACAATGATTCAAAATTCATCAACTCACAAATCGCAACACTATTTTTATTAGATATCGTGAGTTATTTATTATTGAATGACACACATATGCACCAAGTATATCAACAAACACGAGACGTCATTTTAGGAAATGAGAAGGAATGAGTGAGGAGTGGGACAGAATTCGTTATGAATTCAGTGTCCCACGCCTATCTAGATCCAGCCGTTATTTAGTGATTGCGCCGAATAAAGCAGCATGATTCTCTGTTTGAGTTGTTTGAATCTTAGCAATGCCATAGTCTGAGGGTAAATAATGATGAATTTTAGGTTCTATATATTTGAGAAGTGTTTCACCTTGAGATGAAATACCGCCGCCAATAAGAATCAAGCTTGGATCATAAATAATTTGAATTTGAGCAATACCTTCTGCAACATAATTACTCCATTCATTGAGAATATTAAGTGCTTCTTCATTATCATCTTCTGCTAGATTAAATAATCTAGGTACATCCGTACCATGTTCAAATTGATGTTTAGTCATTAAATCTTTAAGAGCTGATGTTGAGGCACGTTGTTCAAATGTTTTACCATCTTCTTCACGATAAAGTAAGTAACCAATTTCATTGGCACGGTGACGCGAACCTTGATAAATGCCAGAAGCTTCACTGTAAAATGCACCACCAATACCTGTCCCCAAAGTTAAACAGAATATATTATCTTCTTCATAATGATGGAGTTTAAGTTCCCCTAACAATGCCGCATCCACATCATTATAAACAGCGATATCAGACGATAAATCTTTGAAGACTTCGAAGAATTGTGTACCGTCATAATTAGGAATGGTTGGCCCCGTATAAATAATTTGACCTAAATCTGAATCGACGACACCAGCACTTGAAATACCAATAAATGGATTTTTAAGTTGATATTGTTTCATAAATGCTGCTACTAATTGATATGTTTCATCTACAATTTGCACATTAATATTATCTGGCGTTTTAATCTTTTTATAATCAATCATTTCTAGGTCATCATTAATGACTGCCACTTTAATATTTGTTCCACCTATATCTATAGCTATTTTATACATTGAGGTACCTCCTTAGTCGTTTTTATTATAACGACACTTCAAATTAAAGTAATCGTCATCATTCTTTTTGAAAAATATTTTCATCAAATTCGCAATATTTTGTTAAATATTTTCAAAAATAGTTGTTTAAGAAAATGATAACGTTTACAATTCGAGGTGTAAATAGAAATTTATTGTAATTGAATTTATCTCAAAGTTTATAAAAATGAATTTGAATAAAAATTGATTTGGAGGAACATGACATGGAAGATAAATTAAAAGGATTATACGCCGCATTACTTGTACCGTTTGATGAACATGGACAAATAAAAGAAGAAGGATTAAAGCAAATTGCTAAAAATGCGATTGAGACTGAGAAACTTGATGGCTTATATGTGAATGGTAGTTCTGGGGAGAACTTCTTAATTAGTAAAGAACAAAAGAAACAAATTTTTAGAGTAGTGAAAGAAACTGTTGGAGACGATGTGAACTTAATTGCGCAAATTGGATCATTAGATTTAAATGAAGCGATTGAACTTGGGAAATACGCAACAGAACTAGGTTATGATGCGCTATCAGCAGTGACACCATTCTATTATCCATTCTCTTTTGAAGAAATTAAGCAATATTATTTCGACATTATCGAAGCAACACAAAACAATATGATTATTTATGCGATTCCTGACTTAACAGGTGTCAATATTAGCATCGAACAATTTGGCGAGTTATTTAATCATGAAAAAGTTGTAGGCGTGAAATACACTGCACCGAACTTCTTCTTATTAGAACGTATCCGTAAGGCATTTCCTAATAAACTCATATTATCTGGATTTGATGAAATGCTAGTGCAAGCGATAATTTCAGGTGTCGATGGAGCAATTGGTTCAACATACAATGTGAATGGTCGCCGTGCACGACAAATATTTGATTTAGCACGAGAAGGCAAAATTGCTGAAGCATATCAAATACAACATGATACGAATGACATCATCGAAACGGTATTAAGTATGGGCATTTACCCTACATTAAAAGAAATATTAAAAGCGCGTGGTATCGATGGCGGATTGCCTAAACGTCCATTCCGACCATTTGATGAAAGACATCGTGATGCATTGGACACATTAATTAAGAAATACGATTTATAGACAAACTGAGAATATTTAACAACAGAATATGTAACACAAGGGGTGTTGATTATGCATCAAGTCGGTTTTGGGGCATGGAATTGGGTAGCTGTTATTGGTTATCTTGTCATTATGTTATTAATTGGAGCGTACTTTACTAAAAGGGCTGGTAAAGATACGGATAGTTTCTTCACGGCAAGTGGTCGTTTGCCTTCGTGGGCCATTGGGTTCTCGATTTATGCGACGACTTTAAGTGCCATTACCTTTATGTCTACACCGGAAAAGGCATTTTTAACAGATTGGGCATACATCGCTGGTAATATTGCGATTGTCGCAATTATTCCAATTTTAATCGCATTTTATGTACCATTCTTTAAAAAGTTACGCGTAACATCAGCGTACGAATATTTAGAAGCGCGTTTTGGACCAAGTATACGTGTCATCGGTTCATTATTATTTGTCATTTTCCATTTAGGACGCATAGCGATTGTTATTTATTTACCAACATTAGCAATCACAGCTGTATCTGATATGAATCCATTCATCGTAGCTAGTTTAGTGGGTATTTTATGTATTCTTTATACTTTCTTAGGTGGATTCGAAGGCGTTGTATGGAGCGATTTTATCCAGGGTGTTATTTTACTTGGTGGCGCATTAATGATAATTATCATCGGTGCTTTTGAAATCAAAGGTGGTTTCGGCACAATTGTCAGTGATGCAATTGCCAATAAGAAGATTATTAGTGTAGATAACTGGAAATTAAATAGCGCAGCGGCAGCGATTCCGATTATCTTCCTTGGAAATATCTTTAACAATTTACACCAATATACTGCGAGTCAAGATGTTGTTCAACGTTATCAAGCATCTGACTCTATGGATGAAACGAAGAAATCGTTATGGACAAATGGTGTTTTAGCGTTAATCTCTGCACCTATTTTCTATGGAATGGGAACTATGATGTATTCTTTCTATCAACATGAACAGGTATTGCCTAAAGGATTCAATACATCATCTATCGTGCCTTACTTCATTCTAACTGAAATGCCACCATTCGTGGGCGGATTACTGATTGCAGCTATATTTGCGGCTGCACAGTCGACGATTTCATCAAGCTTGAACTCTATCTCTGCTTGTATTTCTGAAGATATTAAACATCGCTTCTTTGGAAAAGGGGCAGATAAATCAGAAGTTAACTTTGCACGATTAGTCATTGTTGTGGCAGGCTTATTAAGCTATGGTATTTCAATTTACTTAATTGCTGCTGATTCAAACAATTTATGGGATTTATTCTTATTGATCACTGGATTATTTGGTGTACCATTAGCTGGTATCTTTGCATTAGGTATCTTTACGAAACGTGCGAATACATTTGGTGTCTTAGTAGGATTAATTGCAGGTGTAATCATTGCATACCTACTAAATGGCGTTGGTGGAGGTAACTCACCATTCTACGTATCAATCATTTCATTCGTCGTTGCTTTCGTCTTCGGATATTTAGTAAGTCTTGTCGTACCATCTAAAAATGCAAAAGATATTACTGGGCTAACTATATTTGATAAAGATAAACCATCAACATATATTTCTAAAGTAATAGAGAAAAAATAATATTTAGTATACGAGTTGGACATCATTGATTGTTCGACTCGTATTTTATATCTTTAACATTGTGCTAATATAATAATAATTATAAAAAGATAGGGGTATTATCATGAAAATATTGAAAATTGCAGGTATATTCTTATTAGCACTACTTATCATGGTCGTTACACAAGGCATTGCATCCATCTTTAGTGATTTAATTCCATTTCTAGGTATAGGCGCTATTTTACAAGGGATTTTATATATCATTTTTGCTTTTTTAGTCGTTCGATTATTCATTAAACGTGTATTAAAAGATCGCTTGAGCGCATATCGTATAACAACACCTAAGTTTAATAAACTCTATGTGATATTAGGCTTAAGCTTACCAATAGTAGTTTATGGCATTTGTTTCATTTTTGTTCCAGGTGATTTTACTGTGCACCACTTTGGTAATTTAAATGATATGTTGCATTCATTTTTCTGGTCTATCTTTGTAACAGCCTTAGGTGGCGCGGTCGTTGAAGAAATGGTATGCAGAGGTTTATTGATGGGGTACATTGAGAAGAAGACGAACATTAAGATTGCCATTATTTCCACGGCAATATTTTTTGGAGCAATCCATTTATTAAATGGTGGGTTAAATGTAAGTAGTTTCTTCTTATTATTAATTAGCGGTTCACTAGTAGGCATCATGTTCGGTTTGGCAACTTATAAATTCAATACGATTTGGGCAAGCATTACACTACATTTTTGTTGGAATTTATCCCAACTTTTACTTATCACGGAAAAGGAAAGTCAGTATAGTATTTGGCAATATGTCGTACATACGAACAACATAGCCATCACAGGCAATCAATTTGGTTATGAAGCATCCATTATATCTATCGCAGGATACATAGGCGTTATTTTTATTTTACTAATGATTAAACATAGAGGTATTCAATAGAAGGGTTCAGATTTCTAAAGAGTGATATTCTCTCATGAAATTAGGCATAGTAAACAAGTTACTTTAAAAGTAGTTGTTATTTTACATGGTTTATTTAAATTATTTATGTATTTGCTTATACTAAAATAAGGAAAGAATTACTTACATTATAAAGGAGCATCAATATGAAGAAATACTTATTAGTTATTCCTGTAATTATTCTTACTTTTACATTAGTTGGCTGTTCGTCATCGTCAGAAGAAAATGATTCTAAAGATACATCAAATGATAACAAGCAGTCACAAAATAGTTCTAAACATAATGACAAGATTCCTAAACATATTTTTGATAAAACAATCAAAGGTCAGAAGATCTCTGAGAGTACGATAAAAAAAGATATTAAAACATATTTAGATACCGATAGAAAACTAACGGATGCAAGAGAGCCTTATGAAGAAAAGTTAGATTCTGACGAAAAGTTATCTAAGAAAAAAGAACAAAAATTCAATCATATTGTAGACTTACAAGAACAAAATTTAAATAACTTTGCCAAGTACATAAAAAATAATCAGATGCCTAACAAAGAATATGAACAATACACTAAAAAGATAAGTAATTATATGATAGCAACATATCAAACAAATCAACGTGCGTTAAATTTAGATGAAGATGCATCATTAAAAGATATTCTCGATATCAATAAAGATAAAAATATTGCGAATGGTCGAGAACAAGCCAAAATTGAGAATTTCTTGAAAGAGAAAAATATAAAGACCATTGCATTTGATAAATAAAAATAAGCAGGACTTCGACGTAATGAAGTCCTGCTTTTATAGTGTTAATAAGTGCTATATTCTAAATTAAGAAATATTTAAGATTAAATTGCGACAATATTTGTTATGTTGGAACTATTTTAAGAGTTCAATGTTTAACTAAAAAATACCATAAAGTAACTTACTAGAACCATGATGCCACTCACACCATTATGAATCATATGAACCATCATGCTGTCACGAACATTTCTACGACGATGGTAAGCAAGGTAGAATATCATTCCCATCATGGTATACATTAGAATTGCTACCCAATTTGAAATACCATGCTGAGAAGCAAAGATAAGTGATGATAGGATGAACGGTAACCAGAATCGTGTACGTTTAAATAATGTTTCTTTAAAAATGCCACGATAAACAAGTTCTTCTAAATAAGGTGCTACAAATGTAATCGTCAGTACGAAGACAATTAGCGGGAAGACTTGGCCCAATTGATCAGGCGTTGGTTTGGCAGTGTTCATATCACCTAATAACATTTTGTCGTTTTGTGTTTGCATTGAACCTGTCGCAAATAGCATTAAATATGACATACCAATAACGATTAATCTAAGAAGTACGGCCCAACCAACATTAACTGCAATATCCTTACCTGTAAATTTTTTAGACTTTTCATAGGTATGACGTTTGTAATAACTTCTAACTAGCCATATTACTACAGCAGCTAGTATGAAATAAATGATGGTCACTAATGTGCAAGTTAATGTATCCATATAAATAGAAAAACTATAGATAAACATACTACTCACAATAGGAATTTGAATTAGTAACATCCAGCCAATGAAAATAAGGGCACGTACAAACTTATTACCAGTTGGACGACGTTCTTCGGTATGTATGTGGTCTTTAGTTGAATTATCTTCATTTGAAGAAGATGTAGTATTAGAAATTGTATCCATATTCTGATGATTCATCATAATAAACCCACCTTTGTCTAGAAATATAAGATTTTGAAAAATGAATACTTCTATATGAATGTAACATATATTTGACATTTATTGTAGGTCACTTCATAAAAATGCGTTATCTTAACTAAAAATTAAAATTTCGAATTATATGTTTAGGAGGTTAACTATGTCTAAAGATGAAATATCACATGACCATATAACAGGAGATTTTCAAATTTCTCAAAAACCTTATTGGAAGTTGATATTACAATCTCTATTTTTAATTTGTATTTTATTTGTTGCCGAATCAATGGTTTTACTCTTAGTAGAGAAGCCAAGATACTTTTGGATTGCTATTGTAGGGGTCATTATTGCATTTCTAATTTTAAAATTAAGTAAGCTGAAGCTATTTCAATTTAGTCGAATAACTAAAAAGCAATGGCTAATCATTATCATTGGATTCATTCTTGCAAATGGTACAGATTATATTTATTTTGAATTCATGCCTACGACAGGGAATGAGAAGGAGTTAGAGGAAAGTTACCGCAATGTACCACTGTATTTACAACTCATTGCGGTAGGTATTTTAGGTCCTATCTTAGAAGAAATTATATTTAGAGGATTGTTAATTAAAGGTATCTTTAGAGGTGCACCTATAGTTGGTGGCATAGTATCTGTTATTTTATTCGCTGGCGCTCATGGCCCAAGCAACATAGGTGAATGGTTTATTTACGGCTTTTCAGGTTTCATTTTCGTTGTTGCATATTTAAAAACAAAACGGCTCGAAATACCTATCATCATACACATGTTTGGTAATATATTAGCTACATTTCAAAATTATTTTTGGTAGAAATGCTCTAATTACATAGTATATACGCAATAAAAACAATGCCTAAGTTTTGATAGGCATTGTTTTTAACTTAAATATGCTCAATTCTTAAATGTTTATAGGGTCGGTTGTATCCGTTGCCTTCGCACGTTCAATTGAGAATTTAACTGCCGATGCATCAAAATCAGAACCATCATTGAATTTTACATTCTTCTTTAAATGAAATAGGTAGTGTTTACCGTCTTCTGAAGCTTCCCAAGATGTAGCAAGACCTGGTTCAATCTTGCCATTTTTACCATAAGTTACAAGCGGTTGATAGATAGCATTGTACACAGGCATAGGCGCATCAAAGCCTTGTGCATCTAGTTGATTTGTATTAAATTCACGAGGTAATGAGACTTTAACCTCTTTGTCATCATTATGATACTGAGCACAACCACTTAACATAAGCATCGCGCATATAGAAAGTGAATAGAATATGCGCTTTTTCAATGTTTTACCTTCTTTCTATTGTATTCATCATTATTTTTTATAATAGAGTTTAGTTATTGAAAATATTTTTCCATCAATAAACATTATTATATGATACACCCTATACAAATTATTTGAAATGATAAATTTGTGAATAGGTACGTAGAAGTTTTCCAATTTTGAAATTAAAAAAAGAGGGTGGGGACCCTCTTTTTAATGTGTTTCTCCTAGTGCAACTTTGGAGTCGTCTTCTTTAGAAATGGCTTTAATAGCCGCTGTTAAACCTTTCGCAATTGTTTCAATAGACATCGACGGTTTCTCAGGTTTATCTGTCACTTGTTCAGGGATAAATGGTACATGAATAAATCCAAATAGTAGCCCCGGATAAGACTTGTCAGCGAGATAACCTAATTGGTATAGGACATGGTTACAAACAAATGTGCCCGCTGTATTCGATAAGCTTGCAGGGACGCCTGCTGCTTTAATCGCTTCAGTCATTGTTTTAATAGGTAAGTTTGAGAAGTAGGCAGGTGCGCCATCTTCTTGAATGGCCACATCAATAGGCTGATTTCCTTTGTTGTCAGGAATACGTGCATCGTCGATATTGATACCTACACGCTCTGGAGTAAGGTCATAACGGCCACCAGCTTGACCAATAGACAAGACCACTTCGTAATCGCCTTTAGACAGTTCTTTATCAATGACGTCTTTAGATTCATGAAAGACGGTTGGAATTTCTAACTTTGAAATGGTATGTTCGCCAATCGTATTCTCCAATTGCTTTACTGCCTCTAGTGCAGGATTAATCTTTTCACCGCCAAATGGATCAAATGCTGTAACTAAAATTTTCATTATTCATTTCCTCCTTAGAATTATTTAAAATGCCCAGAAATACATTAGAGCAATGTGAATTACTATAAGTGCTAATGCTATAGGCGCCTGTGCTTTAATAACGCCAAATTCTTGTTTCATTTCAAGTAGTGCAACTGGTAATGTGTTGAAATTTGCCGCCATAGGTGTAAGTAATGTTCCGCAGAAACCACCAGTCATGGCAAGCGCACCTGCAACGATTGGATCGCCACCTTGGGCAATAACGAATGGAATACCAATACTTGCTGTTATAACAGTAAATGCTGCGAAAGCATTTCCCATAAGCATTGTAAAAAGAACCATACCTAATATATAAGCAATTGCACCAATTAAATGGTTGCCCTCAGGTAAAAATGAAGAGATACCTTTTGAAATGACTTGACCCACACCACTTGCAGTAAAGAGTACGCCAAGTGCAGCTAAGAATTGTGGTAATATACCTGTCGTTCCAACTTGTTGCGTTAATCGGTCACTGTCATACAATGTGTAAGATAATTTTGGTTTGATAATGAGTAGTGCTGCGATTAATCCTACAATAGATGAAATACCTAAACCGATGGCACCGCCAAGTGGAGTCCAGTTTGAAACAACTACTGCCACCACAGCTAAGACAATTGCAGGAATGAAAAGCTTATTTTCATATTTAGCAGAACCTC
Source organism: Staphylococcus sp. HMSC62B09 (assembly GCF_001839115.1). Taxonomy (NCBI): domain Bacteria; kingdom Bacillati; phylum Bacillota; class Bacilli; order Caryophanales; family Staphylococcaceae; genus Staphylococcus; species Staphylococcus sp. HMSC62B09. Next base: position 185,146 of record NZ_KV840149.1, on the reverse strand, counting down.
TTTCAACTTCCTCATCATTAACATCGATAATGTTTTTGATTTTCACTTGTCTGAAAAGTGTTAAAGCACCCATTGCTAAAACTAGCAGACCATTAATTGCATTTGGTATATAAGGACCACCTATAAATAAAATAGCTAAAATGGTCCAAAATGCTGCTGTACCTAAACTTTTAGATTTATCTTGTGAACGTAAAGCGCGATAAGCTGTATATAAAAATTGAAGTCCAATCAGTATGTAAAATATTTCTAAAATATGGTTTAAAGTTGCTTCACTCATGACTTTTCACCTCATTATTTCCATATTTTTTATTGAAGTAACGATCGAGTAAAATATTTTTAATCCAAACTAAAATAAGTGTGATGATAGCAACAGGAATTGAAGCGAGCACTAAACTCATCGCATTCACTTTAATGTTTAAAGATTGGAAAGTCCCAACCATCAATAACACACCAGCAGCACCAACAAATAAGTTTTGTCCAAAGAAATTACCATAATTTTCCATGGCAGATGCTTCGGCTTTTAGTTTTTCAATATCTTTCTCATCGATGTCTTTATCAGTAAGATTGTAACGTGTTCGAAGTGCACCTTGAACCATAGGGTTAATTAAAGGTCGAACAAATTGAGGATGGCCACCGATACGTATTGAAGCTACGCCGGCGATTTCACGAATAATTAAATATAAAGTAAGAAGGCGACCGGTTGTTATTTTCTTAACGTTACTAATTAGTTTAGAAGCTTGTTGCTTCAAACCAAAACGTTCAATTAAACCGACCATAGGAAGTGTAAGCATAAATAAAGTTACAAGACGTTGATCTACAAAGGCTTTTCCAAGTGTTGAAAGTACTTCAACGATATCCATACCAGCAACTAAACCAGTGACTACTGCTGCAATTAAAATAATTGCTATAGTGTCAAACTTAAGAATGAAGCCGATGATTATGATTAAAATACCAATCAATTTAATCCATTCCATAGAAACACTCCTTAACAGTTATTCAAATTAACTTTTAATATTTAATTGATGAGATTCAGAGTTACAATTAATCTCTGTAACCCTATCTAATTAATATGTAAAAGATAAGTGAATAATAGATGTAATTTTCTTAATATTAGCACAACTAAAATTGCTATTAAAGTGAATTTAAAATAAATTGAATAATATTTTATATTTAGATATTGTTTGGAATGTTAGATGATAAATAGGTTTAAAAATTCAAGATAATAGAGACTAAATTCTAAGTCTTTTTTTAAATGATTTTCAAGTAAATTAGTAGCATTTGAACATTACCTTTTGCGAGTTCCGAGACTATTTCTTTATGTTCTTCAATTAAGTTAGGTCTGTGTTTATTTATTACAGTTCGGCTAAATAAATATATAAAACTACGATATTTATGATAAGTTTCTAAAATAAACTGATTATTAGTTGCCTTCATTAAAATTTTAAATTATATATTTTCTTCAAGGGCATGATATAATATCTTGGGTTATATGAGAATAATTCTCAATAACTATTTTATTATATCAGTAAAGGAGTGTCAGATGTGAGTTCACATCAAAGTAGGTTCGACGGTAAATTAATCATTGCAGCTAGTTTTGCAGTGTTAACATATTGGTTGTTTGCACAATCATTTATAAATATTGGTTCTAGTGTACAAAAGACGTTTGGTGCTACAGATTCTACACTTAACCTATCTATCAGCCTTGTATCATTCGTTACAGGTATTTTCATGGTGGGTGCAGGAGATATTGCAGATAAAGTGGGAAACCTCAAGATGACAATAATAGGTCTCGTCTTTAGTATTATTGGTTGCCTTAGTCTTATTATTGTTCCTGCTACGCCATTCTTAGTTATTGGGCGCATTTTTCAAGGCCTATCAGCTGCCATATTACTACCTTCTACAATTGGCTTAGTATCAGATAACTTTAAAGGTCAATCACTCCGTAAAGCTTATAGTTTTATGATGATTGCGACAGTTGGTGGAATAGGATTTTCTTCCTATGTCGGTGGTCTTATTTCTAGCTTTTTAAGTTGGCAATTTATCTTTGTGTTTTCTATCGTTTTATCAATTATTGCGATTTTTATTTTAAGTCGTAGAAAAGAAGTGCCACGTCAAGAACGTGATTACCAGCCCTTCGATTATGTAGGAATGGTGATTTTTGGCGTAATTATCGCTTGCTTAATGCTATTGATGACTCAAGGTTTTACATACGGTTGGGCAAGTCGATTCACGTTAATTGTTGCAATCGTTGGTCTCATTGCTTTAGTTGTATTTTATATTTTTGAAAAAGGCAGACCCACACCATTTATTGATTTTTCAATTGTAAAAAATCGAGCATTTTTGGGCTCAACAATCAATAATTTTGTGCTTAACACTGGGGTAGGTACCACAGTAGTCTTCAATGGTTACGCTCAAAAACAATTTGGTATGAGCGAAGCACAAACTGGCTTGGTTACAGTGCCGTATGTCTTCATGGCGATAGCGATGATACGCTTAGGTGAAAAAGCAATTCAAAAATATGGTGGTAAAAGTATGTTAATTGCAGGGCCGCTATTTCCAGCAATTGGTATCATTCTAATTAGTTTCACTTTCTTATCGCCAAGTTGGTATGTAGGTATTGTAACTTTCGCATTTGTTGTATGTGCGATTGGTAATGGGTTAGTTGCTACACCAGGCTTAACGATTGCAGTATTAAATATGCCAGAAGAGAAAGTGAGCTTTGCGACAGGTTTATATAAGATGGGCGCTACACTTGGAGGAGCTTTTGGTATCGCGTTAAATACGACCGTATTTACAGTATGCCAACAATTCTATTCAGTAGAAATGTCAGCAATGATTTCATTCTTAGTCGGGGCAATTATTATGATACTTGGACTTATATCAGCATTTATTCTGATTCCTAAAAATGTTAAAGCATAATAAAAACAAGCGTGGCTTTTTAATCAGCCACGCTTGTTTGTTTATAGATAATTAATTTACTTTATCGGTAGACAATCCTTGCGGAATCGGATCAAATATAACTAATTCGTCGCTATTTAATAAATCCTCAGTTAATTGTAATTCAGCAATACGATTAGAATTATAGTATTTCACATACAATGTACGCGATGTTAAGTTAAATACAGTTTGGTAGAGCGTATAGTGGAATTCATCTTCAGAAGGGCGAACTGCACCTTTAGGAATGCTTACACTATCAAGAATTCTAAACGCATCTAATACTGCATCATCACCATCGTCAGGCAACATATTACTTACAAGATAAGCTGCTCTTACATAACGTTCTGCTGACGTATAACCACCTGGTAGTCCAGAGGTACCACTTTCATTGCCGATATATAAATTTTTATAGCGTTTATATTGTGGTTTGTAAGGTGTCACATTCGCATAATTCTTCAAGTTCTCGTAATGCCAATTTAAATCAGGGCTATTTGTTAGTACACCGACTGGATTATCATGAACGACAATGCGACCTTCTACAAACGTAATCTCTACAGTTCGGCCTGTCGCATCCGATACATGATAATGTAATGGTGGCGCTTCATTAATATCATTCAATGTATGTGCAACGACATTAACTTGGTCTGCTTGTTCAACAAGTTCCTCAATCGTTTTGTTGTAACCAAGTACCCATGTTAATACTTCAGTTTGTGAAATATTGATGTATCCATCTCGTATTTTATTAGCGTATGAGGCATAACCACGGTCATATTGATTAGATATTGCGAGGCCATGCTCATTTACACCGTCACCGAAAATAAAGCCTTCCATATCAGAACCGGCACCAGTAAAACCATACGACGTTGTACCTTTATAATCTACACGAGATTCCCAATAGTAGTGACGTGGTTGCACAGCAGGATGTCCACTTAATGGATAGTCATAGTCCATCGTGCGTCCTAAAATAACGTCACCGTTTTTAGCTTGAAACGTAAAACCTGTACACATATGTAGAAACCTCCAGTATTTAAAGTGAGAATTATTATCAATTATAAGATTTCTCATTACTCATTTCAATTTTTAAAGTTTTTCGGAAAAAGAGTCCTAAAATAAAAGTTGCTATATACATACTAAAACACATAATATAGGCCCAAATTATACCGTAATAGTCAACTATCATAGAAATAATAAAAGTGCCAATAGCGAAGAAAATGCTGTTAAATAATTGCTTAGACGCTTGTATAAAGATATTTCAATTCTAGTTATATTCCAACATTGAAAATCTCAAAAAAGAAATCATATAAGCAAAGTAAGTTGCGGTGGACAATGACTTCATGAAGAATTCTAAGCCACTTCAAAAAATATCCCTTATGAGCTAATTAAATCTCATAAGGGATATGATTTAGATATTAAGCATGTGCATGTTCTGGAACGTCTTTGAAGTTTTCTAAACGACGATTCCATTCTTCATCGCTAATGTTGTTTTTAGCTACATAACGGTTACGTTCATGTTTGGCACAGTCATATGAACAAGCACCGAGATATTTGTCTTCATTTTCTTCTGAAACAAGAATTTGCTTGTTACATTCAGGATTTGAACAGTTAATATAACGTTCGCAAGGTGTACCGTCAAAGTGTTCTTTACCGATAACTGTCTTCTCAACTTGGTTAACGTCAACACTAATACGTTCATCGAAGACGTACATTTTACCGTCCCAATATTGACCTTTAGTTTCAGGATCTTTACCGTAAGTTGCGATACCACCGTGTAGTTGTCCTACATTTTCGAAGCCTTCTTTAACTAACCAACCAGAGAATTTTTCGCAACGAATACCACCTGTACAATAAGTTACGATGTTTTTACCATCTAATTGATCTTTGTTCTCACGAATCCAGTCTGGTAAGTCTCTGAAGCGTGTGATATCAGGGCGAATGGCACCGCGGAAGTGACCTAAGTCAAATTCATAGTCATTACGAGCATCTAAGATGACAGTATCTTCATCTTCAAGTGCTTCTTTAAATTCGCTAGGTGAATAATATTTACCAGTTGTAACACGTGGATCAACATCGTCTTCTAAACCTAAAGCAACGATTTCATTTCTTGGACGCACGTGCATTTTTTTGAAGGCATGTCCTTCAGCTTCATCAATTTTGAACGTCATATCTGCGAAACGCTCATCTGAATGCATATGTTCGATATATTTATCAGTATCTTCTTTCGTACCTGATAATGTACCATTGATACCTTCTGTAGAAACTAAAATTCTACCTTTTAAATTATTTGATTTGCAGAATTCTAAGTGCTCAGCTGCAAATGTTTCAGGGTCATCAATTGTTGTGTATTTGTAATATAATAACACTCTATAATCCATTTTCTAATTCTCCTCTAAAAATTTATTTATCGTAAAGGCAAGCCATATCATTTAGTTATTCAATAATTTATCTTTTTATAAAAATCAACATTATATTATTTTACCAAATTTACAATAACTTTCAATATTTCGGTTTTGAAAATAGGGCAACAGACCTATGTTAGAAGTACAATTACTTTTTGAAAACGATTACATGTAGTACGATAAGTAGAAAGTGAAGTAAAGGATTATAATGAATTAAGATTATACTTTTCGAAAAGGGAGGAATTGTTAATTATGACAAATCAATCTTTACCAAAATTAACATATACTGGGGTATCAAAAAGTGCGGTACCTATTATTTCTGAAAGTGAATTACAAACGGTAACGGCAGAACCTTGGTTAAAAATTTCAGATGAAGGACTTCAACTTGAAGGTCTTGTCTTTGATAGAGATCATAATTTATTTTTATGTGAAGTGTTTGGCGGTAAAATCTTTAAAGTCGACATAGACACAAAAGAGGTTTCAACAGCGTTTCAATCAACAAAACAAAATCCAGCTGCAATCAAAATACATAAAGATGGACGTTTATTCACTTGTTATTTAGGCGATTTCGAGTCAACAGGTGGTATCTTCGCCACAGATGAACATGGTGAACAATTTGAAGAAATCATTTCGGAACTCAATACTGAATATTGTATTGATGACATGGTCTTTGATAGTAAAGGTGGTTTCTATTTCACTGATTTTAGAGGTTATTCTACCAACCCTAAAGGTGGCGTTTACTATGTTTCACCAGACTTCAAGACAGTGACACCAGTCATTCAGAACATTTCAGTAGCGAATGGTGTAGCTTTAAGTACGGATGAAAAAATATTATGGGTTACAGAAACAACGACTAACCGACTACATCGTATTCAATTAGAGGACGATGGCGTGACAATTGCACCGTTTGGTGCAACGATTCCATATTACTTTACTGGCCATGAAGGACCAGACTCAGTTTGTATTGATAGCGATGATAATTTATACGTAGCAATGTATGGACAAGGGCGTGTTCTAGTCTTCAACAGACGTGGATATCCTATTGGTCAAATCTTAATGCCAGGGCGTGATGAAGGTAAAATGTTACGTTCAACACATCCACAATTTATTCCAGGAACAAACCAATTGCTTATTTGTACCAATGACATTGAGAACGACTCAGAGGGTGGTTCAATGATTTATACCGTTGAAGCTTTTGCGAAAGGTCATGAAAGCTATCAATTTCAGTAAGTAATAGAGAAATAAGCGACATCGTCTAACACACCATAAAACCCCCTCACTAGCGCAATAGTGAGGGGGGTTGGTGTTGCCAATGGAATTAATTTATAAATGTATTTTATCATTATGGGTTACTTATTGCGAGTTTGATTCGTTGAGCATCAACGATAACTAAATAATGCTTATCTCCTAATCAAATGAAACTTTTTTAAATATCCAGTATACTGAAATAGAATAATAAGACATCCGTATAAGTATGAAAGGAGTATATAATGAAAGACAATTGGATGAAATATAAAGATGACAGTCTTGTAGCATCATTCTATGATAGTCAGACCACAACGTTTCAAGAACAAGGATTTGAAACTGAATTAGCTTTTGGAACTGCAGGTATTCGTGGCCAGTTTGGACTTGGTCCTGGCCGTTTAAATCGCTATACCATACAACGTCTGGCATTAGGAATTGCTAATTACTTAAAAGATAAAGAAGATAATCCTTCAATTGTCATTCACTATGATATTCGTCATTTATCTTCAGAATTCGCACATATTATTACGCAAATTTTGACTTCGAAAGGCATTAAAGTTTATCTGGCAGATGTATATAAAACAACGCCACAACTATCTTTTGCTGTCCGATACTTGCAAACATCTGCCGGTATCATGATTACAGCAAGTCATAACCCTAAAGATTATAACGGCATCAAAGTTTATGGTGCAGATGGTGCGCAATTAGATGAGGATACTTCATTAGAAGTTGCTCAATATATCAATAACTTAGGTAATCCACTTGAGTTGAATATTGACTTAAATCAAGAACTTATTGAGAAGAACACCTTTGATTTACCAGAAGCGGTTTATGATAGTTACATAAACGAACTTACAAATCTTATAGGTGATATTCCACAATCTGATTTGAAGGTCGTATATACGAGTTTGCATGGTACTGGTGTGCCGATTATTCCTGACGTTTTAAAGCATCTTAATTTTCAGAATGTAAGTTTAGTCAAATCGCAAAGTGAGCTAGATCCAAATTTCAGTTCCGTTAAAAGTGCGAACCCCGAAGAGCGAGAAGCCTTTGATTTAGCAATTCAACAAGCTCACGATATCGACGCTAATTTAATTATTGCAACAGATCCTGACGTCGATCGCATGGGATTTGTAGAACGAAATGAAAATGGTCAAATATACTACTTTGGTGGCAGTGAAATCGGCGCATTACTCATTAAATATCTGCTCGAATACACGAATGTGCCGAATCATTCGGTTGTCATTCAATCTATTGTAAGTGGCGAGTTAGGTAAACGACTTGCACAACAATATGGTGTGACTGTGAAGGAAGTCTTAATCGGCTTTAAACACATTGCTAAAGCCATTCGTGAGTTAGATGATACAGAATCATTTTTATTTGCCTATGAAGAAAGCTATGGTTACTTAGCTGACGACTTCGTGCGAGACAAAGATGCCATTCAAATTGTGCCATTGATTATTAAGTATGCTTCTATTTTGAAAAATGAAGGCAAAACACTGCACGATGAATTAAAAGAAATCCATAAAGAAGTAGGCTATTATCGTGATAAACCGATGTCTAAAGTCTTTGAAGGTAGAGAAGGGCAACAACAAATTAACGCTTTAATGGATCAATTAAGACGTAATATTCCTGATGTCTTTGCAGGATTAAAAGTTGTTGCAGTAGAAGATTATGAGACATTGAAACGCATTTATAAAGAAGACAACACGGAAGAAGCAATATCATTACCAAAAGCGAATGTAATTAGAATTCTCTTAGAAGAAGGATTTATTGCTTTGAGACCATCAGGTACAGAACCTAAACTCAAATTCTACCTATCACTTAACGTCGATAACTTCGAACAAGTCTCACAAGACATATACGATTATATATTTAGTGATAGCGAATAGCGTGACAAAAAACCATTTATATGCAAGTAAGCAGTATTAAATATCATTCCACCTCAATCGTTCATTTTCAAAATTAAAAAATAATATAAAACAGCTTATGGTACATATCACAAAGTGCACCATAAGCTGTTTTCTTAATTAATATTTTCTTAAAAAGTCTATTTGTCGATTATATAACTTATTATGAATTAATATTGAAAAGCTTATTCGTTTTAGCGATTGTAGTTAATGTAAGTATGAAATTTCTCGCGAAAAGAAGAAACAAATAATTTAATACTGAATAAAATTAATTTCATGTAAAAATTCCGTTAAGTTAGAAATGATATGTTATGCATAGTATAAAAATGTTATATAATATTTAGTGATCGGCATAAAATCACTTTCTTACATAAAGGAGCCAATACATGATTAAAAAATATTTGTTGAGTGTATTCACTGTTTTAATAGCCATTGTTTTATGTGCTTGTCAATCGACATCGCAAACGCATGAGAAAAAAGCTAAAGAAGAAACGCATAATAAAGAAGAGAATATTTATGCGAAAAAGCGTAGTTCTGGTCAAAATGATTGGGTTGAATATAAGGGTGATGTAGCACATATCTTCTTCCATCCTTTAATTACGGATCCTAAAGTGGCGTTTACTGGTGAAGCGAATCAAGCCAAAGGCAATAATGATTGGATGATTACCGTTGAAGAATTTAAACGCTCACTTGATGAATTATATAAGCATCATTACATATTGATTGATCCACATGATGCATATGATTTCAATTCTAAACCTATTAAAAAGAAATCACTTAAGTTGCCTAAAGGAAAGAAACCGTTAATCTTATCAATAGATGATATGAATTATTATGAATATATGAGAGGAAATGGTTATGCAGATCGTTTAGTATTAGACAAATATAATCATGTTGTATCTCAAACGAAAGGCAAAGATGGTAAGTTTACTCAAAGTGAATCGAATGATATTGTTCCGATTCTAAATCGTTTCGTAAAAGAACATCCAGATTTTTCATTGAATGGACAAAAAGGTGTAGTTGGTTTAACTGGATACAATGGGGTACTCGGATATCGCACGAATGAGTTGGATAGTAAAGACTACTCTAAGCGTAAAGAACAAGCGATAAAAGTTGCAAATGCAATGAAACGCGATGGTTGGACATTCGCAAGTCATTCTTGGGGGCACATTGATTTTGCAAATAGTTCATATGATCGTATTGTGAAGGATACAGAACGTTGGAAGAAAGAAGTAACGCCAATTATTGGCAAAACGGATTTATTTATTTTCCCTCATGGTGCGCAAGATAGAGGTTCAGCAGGCTATCAGTACCTAGAGAATAAAGCAGGATTTAAATTCTTAGCTGGGGTAGGTCCGAATAATTTTACTGATATTGGTGAAGATAGCGTTTATCAAGACCGTGTTGCTATCGATGGTTTGAATCTATATGACTTTAAATACAAGTTGAAACCATTTGTAGATCCAGACAAAGTTTATAGCAAAGAAGATCGTAGTTATTTTAAAGGTGAGAAAGGTTATAAATAATTAGTCGAACTCTGAGAATTGCATTATGGTAGTTCTCAGAGTTTCAATTTTTCATTAAAAAGCAAGTAAAGTTTAATGGATATCAAAATGTATAGTAAGTAACAACAATATAGTTAAGGGATTATGATTTTGAATATAGTTGTATTATTCCTATAATATTGTTATAAAAGGTATTGTGCAACATTATTAATATTAAAAAAAGTAGGGGATATTTTGTTTGGTAAATTTGTAAAAGGAATAGGTATTATCACTACGATTTCGTTATTACATACTTCGATAAGTGATGCGAGTGAATCGCCAGTAACTATTGCTAATAAAGAAAAGAATAGTAGTATTAGTACGAAATATCAGCCTAGTGGTGTCATGCTTACTACTGATCAAGGGCAAATTCTATATAATTACCGGGGAAATAATCAGGTTGACCCTGCTTCTATGTCTAAAATGATGACCTTATATTTAACTTATGAAGCGATTGAGAATGGGAAGTTAAAGCTCAATGACAAAGTGAAAATTACAAATAAGTATGCTACCATGTCCAACCTACCAAACCTATCATCAGTATCATTGAAACAAGGTCAAACGTATACTATTGAAGAATTAATTAAACAAACCACTTTAGCATCAAGTAATGCCGCAGCAATGATATTAGGTGAGAAAGTAAGTGGCGATAATAATACATTTACTAATAAAATGAATCAACAAGCTAAATCGTTTAATATGACTAATACAAACTTTGTCAATCCGGCAGGTGCGCAAAATAGTTTGTTAGATCAATATGCACCTTCAAAATTTAAAAAACAAGATTTCCCTAAAAGTACCGCTAAAGATATGAACCTTTTAATGCAAGCGTTAATTAAGAAGTATCCTCAGATATTACAAATATCTAAGTTGCCACGGGATACTCAAAGAGGAAATACTTTTAAAAGTACGAATCTATCTTTAAAAGGACAACCACTATATTTACCTGGTACAGATGGCTTAAAGACAGGTACAAGTAATAAGGGTTATAACATTGCACTAACAAATAAGCAAGATCAATTACATCTAAATGAAACAATAATGAATGTGAAACCCTTTGGTGATGTAAATGCGAAGTACAATAGAAATAGAATAGGTAATCAAATCATTAAACAATATCGTCAAAAATATGAATATAAGAAAGTGTTAACTGAAGGAGACCATGAGATAGATGGCAAGAAATATCATGTAAAAAAAGATTTATATGATGTTGTCCCTAAAGACAAATCCAAATGGCATCTGGCTATCAATAGTAAAGGCAAAGTTTATGTTCATTATTATAGGGACTTCTTACCAGGCAGTCAGTATCCACGTGTAGCTGTTGATAAAAAATGGAAATGGTTCTAAATCAATAAATTAAATTAGAAAAAATGTCGCTAAGTTTTCATCTTGGCGACATTTTTCAAATAATGAATATCTTTAATAAAGGCGTTTTAGCTCAGTTTCTTCAAATGTACTTCTCTTGCGCCACATATCATATTAACAATTTCTTTCGTCACTTTATCAATCGATTGCTATTGTCCATGTTGAATCCAATTCGTGATGACGCTCAAAATACCTCCAGTTAAAAATTCTCCATATATTGTTACATCTACATAAAATTGACCACTCTGTCGATCAAATTCAATTTGCTTTTGAACTGCTTTATAGATTTGTTCATAAAAAATAGTATAAACTTCGCCGTAAAAATTGAGTGTTATAACGCTACGGACAATGTCTTTATTATCGTGAATAAATGTCAAAACATCTCTCATCAATTTCTCAAAAAATTGTCGTGGGTTGTCGGGATTAATGTCGGGTAAATATAGCTCTCTAAAATGATCAATCAACGTGCCGACAACATGATTTAACAAGTCATACTTATCATTAAAATGACGATAAAAGGTTGATCGTCGTACATTTGCTTTTGCACATAAGTCTTGAACCGTTATTTGTTCAAAAGATTTAGTTTGTAGTAAATCAGAAAATGAAGTAATTAGGGCTTGATGTGTTTTTTGGACGCGTAAATCTTGTTTGTTCAACTTAATCACTCCTCATATCGGACAGTTTGAATAAAATGTCGCTTATGTTACAAACACACATAAGTGACACACAATTCTTGCCCCTCGTCATTTTATAATACTATCGAAGGGTAGATTAATTTCTTTAAGATTACTTATAGTTTACTACTTTTCAATCTAAAAATTAAAAACTATGAAAACTTGGGAAGTGATACGTATGTACTATAGTAATGGAAATTATGAAGCATTTGCACGTCCTAAAAAACCAGAAAATGTAGAGCTTAAATCAGCTTATCTTATTGGTTCCGGATTAGCATCTCTAGCTGCTGCATGTTTCTTGATTAGAGACGGACAAATGGATGGGTCAAAAATCCATGTTTTAGAAGAATTATCTAAACCTGGTGGAAGTTTAGATGGAGATGAACTTTCTTTGAAAGGCTATGTTGTGAGAGGTGGAAGAGAAATGGAGAACCATTTCGAATGTTTGTGGGATTTATTTCGCTCCATCCCGTCACTTGAAATGGATAATGCTTCCGTTCTAGATGAGTTTTATTGGTTAAATAAAGAAGATCCTAATTACTCACGTTGTCGTGTTATTGAGAAAAGGGGGCATCAGTTATCTACTGATGGTGATTTTACTTTGACGCCACAAGCCATTAAAGAAATCATTCATTTATGTTTAATGAAAGAAGAGACATTAAACGACGTGAAGATTACGGATGTCTTCTCAAATGACTTTTTGCATTCGAATTTCTGGATCTATTGGAAAACGATGTTCGCATTTGAGCCATGGCATTCTGCAATGGAGATGCGTCGATATTTAATGCGCTTTGTACATCATATTGGAGGATTAGCAGATTTCAGTGCCCTTAAGTTCACCAAATATAATCAATATGAATCACTAGTTCTTCCGATGATTGCTTACTTAGAGTCCCACGGTGTGCAATTTCAATATGATGTTCAAGTGTTGAATATAAAAGTAGATATCACAACAAAAGAGAAGGTTGCGCGTGAAATACAACTTAAGCGTTCAGGTAAAGATGATATCATTCCTCTAACGCCAGATGATTTAGTATTTGTTACAAATGGTAGTATCACTGAAAGTTCAACTTATGGAGATAACAACACACCCGCACCCCCTACAAAAGAAATCGGTGGTAGTTGGACGTTATGGCGTAATCTTGCCAAACAGAGCCCTGAGTTTGGTTGTCCCGAAAAGTTCTATCATCGTTTACCAGACAAAAGTTGGTTTGTATCAGCAACCGCGACGACAAATAACATGACAATTATTAATACAATCGAGCAAATTTGTAAACGAGACCCTCTAGCCGGCAAGACAGTGACAGGTGGTATTGTTACTGTTAATGATTCTAAATGGCAAATGAGTTTTACTGTTAATCGTCAACAACAATTTAAAAGCCAACCCGAAGACGAGGTGAGCGTTTGGATCTATGCATTATACTCAAACGTAAACGGGGATTACATCCATAAACCTATCACTGAGTGCAGTGGAAATGAAATTTGCCAAGAATGGTTATATCATATGGGCGTTCCTATCAATCAAATTGAAGACCTCGCTAAAACGCAATGTAATACGATACCAGTCTATATGCCATATATCTGTTCTTATTTTATGCCTAGATCCATTGGAGACAGACCACTTGTCGTGCCTGAAAATGCTCGCAACATAGCCTTTATTGGTAATTTTGCAGAAACAGAAAGAGATACTGTATTTACCACTGAATATTCGGTAAGGACTGCTATGGAAGCAGTATACCAATTATTGGACATAGATAGAGGTGTCCCTGAAGTGGTTGCAACAGAATTCGACCTTCGTATATTGATGGATGCCTTATATGAACTTAATGATGGTAAAAATCTATCAGAACTCTCAGAACATAACAAAATACAGAAACTCGCTCTTAACGCTTTCTTGAAGAAAATAAAAGGTACCTATATCGAAGAATTGTTGCACCAACACAAGTTACTATAAGTGTAGATAAAATTCACCCCCACATGACGAATTAGCATGTGGGGATATTTGTTTAGTTTATTTATTGGCCAATATATCGTTTTAAATGTTTAGCGGTTATGGAATTGTCGATGTCAAAGATGCCTTCAGGTTCACCCGCGTAAAGTAATTGGCCACCTTTATCTCCAGCATAAGGCCCAATATCAATTAACCAATCCGCCTGAGTCATCATCGTTAAATTATGTTCAATCAAGATAACCGTATTGCCTTCTTCAATAAGATGGTTAAAGCAATCGATTAGAATTGGCAAATCATCTTCATGTAGCCCAGTTGTTGGCTCATCAAAGATAAAGATCTTATCGGTCACATCTTGTGTCAGGTAACGGCTTAGTTTCACTCGTTGAATTTCACCACCTGAAAGGGTATCTAATGATTGTCCGAGAGTCATATAGTTTAATCCTGTATCCGCTAATGCTTGAAGCGGTCGTATAATACCTGGACTGTCGCTAAATTTCTCAATGGCTTCATCCACGGTTAATGCTAAAATATCCGCAATAGAATAACCTTCTACTTTAGCTTCTAACACTTCTGGACGATATCTTGTACCACCACATAATTCACATACTTGTGAAAAGTCTGGCATAAATGCAAGTTCCGTTTTTAAAACACCTTTACCATGACATTCCGGACAGGCACCTTCTGAATTATAGCTGAACATACTCTTCTTAAGACCAGTATGTTGACTAAAGAAACTACGTACATCATCAAAGATATCTAAATAAGTAAGTAGATTAGAACGATTTGATGCATGGACAGGTTTCTGGTCAATAAAGATAGCCTCTTGTTCACGTTCAAATCCTGCAGTGATGAGTGAACTTTTACCTGAACCTGCAACACCTGTAACAACAGTCATTGCATGCTTAGGTAGTTTAGTTGAGACATTTTGTAAGTTATTGCGACTAATATTAGCAATTTGAAGCATGTCTTTCGATTTACGTGGCGTTTTTTTAAGTTGATGCTGTCGGTTCAACGCTTGACCAGTACTTGTGTTCGAACTGAGTAATTCATTATAAGAGCCAGTAAATGTAATTTCACCACCATTTTTGCCTGCTAAAGGTCCTAAATCAATAATATGATCAGCGGTCTTTATAACATCTGGATCATGTTCTACAACGAGGACTGTGTTGCCCTTATCTTTTAAGGATTGAATGATATCGTTGATACGCTGAATATCCTCTGGATGTAGTCCGACACTTGGTTCATCAATAATATAGATTAAGTCGCTTAAAGGACTATTAAGGTGACGAATGAGCTTAATACGTTGTGACTCACCACCAGATAGCGAAGTTGTTTCTCGCGCTAGTGTTAAATAATTCAACCCAATATAACTTAATGCTTCTAGTTGTTTCTTAAGTGGCTCTATAATCACACGTGCTTTGCCTGATTTTATTTTTCTTAAAAAGGCTAACGCCTCATCAATTTGTAGGTTTGTGAATTCTGCAATATTTAAGCCATTGATTTTACAGCTTAATACAGTGTCATTAAGACGTTGACCATGACAATCAGGACAATCATGTTTCGATACCACTCGGTCAATATCTTCTTTAAAACGTTTCTTTTCGAAATTATCATTAAGTAAAAATGAACGGCGGAATCGATGAATTAATCCTTCAAATTTGGCAGTTCTAGGCCAATTTGACGGTGGATTCTTTAATTTAGTTGGTTCGGTGTATAAAAACGTATCCATTTCTTCATTCGTATAATCTTTTAATTTCTTATCATTATCAAATAAACCTGTATATAAATAACGTTTACCTCGCCAACTATCAGGTCTAAATGAAGGGAATTTAATTGCATCCTCATTAAGTGATTTATCATAATCAAGCAATTCATTTAAATCAATATCTTCAACATAGCCTAGTCCTGAACATGTTTGACACATACCTTTAGGATTATTGAAAGAAAAGATATCTGAATAACCGACAAATGGTTCGCCAATACGTGACCATAGCAGTCGGACAGACGCGTAAATGTCAGAAATTGTACCTACAGTTGAACGAGAGTTACCGCCAAGACGTTTCTGATTAATAATCATTGCGACAGGAAGATGTTTAATTTGATCGACGTCTGGTTTTTCATATTGTGTCAGTTGATGTTGCACATAACTTGAATATGTTTCATTTAACAATCTTTCAGATTCTGCAGCTACAGTATTGAAGACGAGGGAAGACTTCCCCGAGCCTGAACGACCTGTAAATACTGTTAATTGATGCTTTGGAATCGTTACATTTATATTTTTTAAGTTATTTTGTTTGGCACCGATAATTTCTATATTAGTCATAATTACACCTCTTAAACCTAGATTAACTCACATGTTGGTCATATTAAATTATGCTTCGAGTGGTTTGATTTTAACATCAAGATTAAAGTATTCTTTTAAAATATTTCGGTAGTTATCTGAAGTTACATCATATTTATCTTTACCATCCTGTTTACTTAGCGTTAGATGTTGTAAGGACATCGTAGCACGTCCGTATGATTGTGGTTGAGTAACGATAAGTTGTTGTACAAAAATAGAATCTGGATGTTGTGAATTATATTGAATCATATCTTCAAAATCTTCTATTTGCTTAGGTTGGAAGCGAGCCTCGTAACGTGTGCTCCAACTATCGTCTTCGAGTTTCTGAATGCTATAAGTTCCTTCATGCTCTGAAATTACTCGGAATTCACCTGTAATATCTGTAACTGGATGAGTTGGATCTATATTTGTAATAGGTAAGGCCTGTAAAGGTAAGTCACCGAAGCCTACATCTGCAACATAATTTACATCATTAATTGGAACAACAAGTGACATGTGTGAACCTTCTGGACTGCGATTGCCATTAGGCTGTTCAACAGTCGCAGACATACGATATACGGTAAAGCCTTTTTCTTCAAGGTAAGTCCCAAAGAAATGATTCATTTCGTAACAGAAACCACCTCGTTGCTGATTGATCAATTTATCATACAAATCATTAATTTCTACAGATATAGGTACGCCATTTTGGACATTGATATTTTCAAAAGGAACCGTCAACATATAGCGTTTAATGTAATAATTGAGCGCTTCAAGTGAAGGTTCATTATATTTTGATGCATCTATATTTAAATAGTGTTCGATAGCTTGAATATCCATAAGATGAGGTCTCCTTTGTTAAAAGCTTTTAGTAATCCATACCCTATAATGATGAAATGACGCATGTAAGAATAGAGACGAAAAAGGTTCTAAACACTTGATAGCAGTTGATGCCTCGTGTTTAGAACCAGTATTAATATATTAAACTATGTTATGATTCAAAATTACAGTTCTTGTTTGTTGAAAATGGCTATTGAAATGAAATAAGAAGCCACTAAACAAATTAAACCGAGTATTGCATATAATCCGATGAAGAGGATATCTGTAGGATTTGTTCCTAAATCAGAGAATGAACCTGAACGTACAATGGCAGACATAATAACACCAAAGTAAGTAATAAAGAATAAAATAAGAACGATAACCGATGTTGAAATCATGATGACATTTGAATTTTCAGGACCAAATTTAAATGTTAACGGGAACATGATAGCGTATGTGCCTGCAGCACCAATACCTACTAAACCTGAAATAAGTGTTAACATTAAATTCTGATGTATCGCTAATACTGCAATTAAACCAATAATTAATCCGATAAAGATGAGTATGCCATAAAATGCGAAATAGCTTTTAATATAAGCACTACGATGTGTTGGCAATGTTGAAATATAATACATCCACTTAGAATCTTTTTCACGCTTTAAGTTATCCGTCACTGGTGACAATAAGAAAATCATTGGTAAGAAACATGCCATTGCTGGATTTATAAAAGCGAATAAGAAACTTGCTACAATGGCTACAATTAAATATGTGATAAGTGACTTTTTAGATGCATAGAAACTACTTAAAATTAGACCTTTCATTATTTATCACCTCTCATAATTAATTTTGTTGCGTCATCAATAGTGCTAAGTGGGTGAGCGTTCGTTACACTAGACCAATCCTTGATTAAGATTTGGCGTTGACCTTGTCTCACTCTTGATGCAATGATGATGTCTTGTGGAATGTCTAAATCAACATGCTCATCAACTTCGACAATACCATATTGATTTAACAATTCTTCCTTGCTTTCTTGAAGTACAATTTCACCATCACGCATAAAGATTAATTTTGTAGCTAAATGTTCTATATCTTCGGAAATATGAGATGAAATGAGTATGCCATTCCCCTCAGAAATATAGTCTTCCAACATTTCAATGACTTCTTCACGTCCTGATACGTCCATACCAGCAGTTGCTTCGTCCAGTATGAGTAATTTTGTATCATGCGCTAGAGCCATGGCTAAGGCTGCTTTCATACGCATTCCTCTTGAGAACGTCTTAATTTGTGCGTTAGTTGGTAATTCGAAACGCTGAATGACTTCAAAGAAACGATCACTGTTCCATGTTTTGAAAATATTCGCAAAAACTTTATCCATATCTTTAATTTCGAGTTTATCAGGCACACGTAAGTCATCAAATACAACGCCAATATGCTCTTTGTATGCATAATCCTTATCTGAGACAACTTGATCAAAAAATGAAATATCTCCAGAAT
This sequence comes from Staphylococcus sp. HMSC62B09, assembly GCF_001839115.1. Taxonomy (NCBI): domain Bacteria; kingdom Bacillati; phylum Bacillota; class Bacilli; order Caryophanales; family Staphylococcaceae; genus Staphylococcus; species Staphylococcus sp. HMSC62B09. The sequence continues at coordinate 166,494 of NZ_KV840149.1, read as the reverse complement.
CTTTAAAACGGTTACCAACTAATGTATTAATCAATGTTGATTTACCTGAACCATTCTTACCAATTAAACCAATAACTTCGCCAGGTTGAAGTGTTAAAGAAATATCTTTCAAATGGAAATTCGATTTCTTATAAGACTTGTTGAGATGTTGCACTTGCAATAGATGTTCCATAGTAATCCTCTCTTTCTGTTGATTAGTATTAGATTTAATTCAATTAAAGATTAGTTACTTTTATCATAATATAGATTAATTAATAAATAACTAAGATTTGTAAAATTTACGTACTTTTAACATATAACCAAATGTGTTGTAAGCGAATAAAATGATTAAGATGCCAATGCCAACTGCTTGGTTAATACCTGTAATGATTGAAAAGATACCTAAGAATATAGCGCCTACCATTATTAAGGAAATATTGACGTGATATACTTTAAACATTGATTCAAGTGCAATATGACGCTCACCTTCATCCATATTTTGTAAAATACGTTCTGTATAATTGGCTTCGCCTTGTTTAGGCATACGGGTATCAAATTTTCTATAAAAGAAACCAAGCATGGTTGACGGAATTAATGTCAATATAAAAGGCACAATGACTAAAAATAAAATAGACGATGGGCCATTACCTAAGGCAATAATAAATATGTTTAATAAAGCGACTAATACTGTAATGTAATATAATGTGCCAGTTCTCATGAAAGTTAAATTAGCTTTTTGTTCATGTTGATCGAGGTTGGCATCATTGGCATTTTCAGTTTTATGTTTGTATTTTAAAGATGTCTGAGAGGTCTTCCAAATCGCTAAGATAAGTCCAATATTAATTAATGAAGCGATAATGGTAACGATAATCGTGAAATTGTATGAAGCGAAATGTAAGATATCAAAGATGTTCCCATCACTTAGCATTCCTATTGAGGCTCCTATCATTCCACCAATAATACCCCCTATCAATAAATAGAGTAAATATCTGCCCACTTTCATAAATCTTCCTCCTCAAATATAAAGACATTTTCAACTGGTTCATTGAATATACGTGCAATTTTAACGGCTGTTAAAATGGACGGCATAAAATCATTCCGTTCAATCAAAGAAACTGTTTGCCGTGAGATACCGGCTTGTTTAGCGAGTTGTGTTTGATTGAAGCCATCGCGAGCACGTAATTCTTTAAGACGATTTCGCAATATTCATCAACTCCTTGGCTTTTGTGTTACATTATCTTTGTCATTTTGACTAGTATATTAGTCAAAAAGACTTGTATTTTTGTCAAATTAGATATAAAAAGTAGCCTTCGGGTTGTCTGAAGTAAGACATCCTGAAGGCTTGTATTACAGTGTTTTGCTATTTGTTAAGACCCATTGATTAAGATCGTTAAGATGATATTTTGTGACGATGGTTTGATTTACTTCATCCAATGTAATCGAAGATAAAGTGGAGATAAGTGTATGTTGAATTGTATTTAATGCATGACTAACTACACACATTTCAGCTTTTTGGCCTTCATTTTCACCTAAGAAGGGTTTCAATAATTGCTGACTTGCAAAAATCGTATCGCGACCTTCTATTGCTAGAAAAATATCATAAAACGTGATCTGATTTAAAGGTTTGCTTAACGAGAAACCACCATGCTTGCCCGTAGTAGAATTGACAAGTCCTTCTTTAACAAGTGCTTTAATAATCTTCTTTAAATAAGAATCAGAAACATTTAAACGATCACTTAAAGCAGTAGAGGTCATCACGCTATGTTCTGGTAGTAGATTCAGCATTAATAGAACATAGACAGCTTGCTCCCATCCTTTAGATAATTTCATAATACTCCTCCAATGATAGACGTTTCTTTTATTATAAAATATAATATAAAAATTTTATATATTAAGATTGAAAAATAGAAAGGGTGCATTATAATACTATTTAAAGACAACGAATATCTTAATTATCTTTAATAAATGACTAGGAGATGACATCTATGAATTTACATCAACGTTCGCATTTATACTTCTATATATGTATTATTTTAACGACCATATGTATGAGCTCTTCTTTTCCAACTGGGAAGTACCTCATCTCAATTGAACACGTGCCACCTATGTTACTAGGCGGATGGCGTTTTACCATCGCGGGATTCATTATCTTATTGGTTTTATTTTTGAAAAGGGGCGTTAAATATGTATTACCATCAATTGATCATAATAGTTATAAAGGCTTTATATTTGTCGCTACCATCGGATTATTACAAACGGCAGGAACAATGGGATTGTTAAATATAGCAATGTCATTGGGTGTATCCTCTTCAATGTCTGCCGTTTTACTGTTTACCAATCCATTATGGTTAGCTGTTCTTGCGCATTTTATACTGAAAGAGCGTTTAACAATGATTAAAGTGGTTGCACTCGTGATTGGTGTGATTGGGGTTACGATATGTCTAGGGTTAGACCGTTCATTGCTAGGGTGGGGTGCGTGTGTCGCATTACTTGGTTCACTATGTTGGTCATGTAATACTGTCGTGACTAAGCAATTTAAGTTTGATAAAGGTGCCTGGGTATTAACGGGATGGCAGCTATTATTTGGTGGCATCATCATGTTCTTGATTAGCCAATTGTTAGGAGAGCGCTATCACATTGGACAATTGAATGGTTGGGGATGGTTATGGTTTTGGTGGCTTGTATTTCCTGCGTCTATTGGATCATTTGGATTATGGTTTACCAGTTTAAATTTACGAGGTGCTACGATTTCGAGCAGTTTTCTATTTTTAGTGCCCTTATTTTCGACTATTTTTTCAATTATAGGGTTAGGTGAACCTTTCACAGTGCACATTATGATAGGTGGATTATGTGTTGTGGTCGCATTGATTGCAATTAATTATTCACCACATCACTTAAGTAATTAAGGTATTAAATGTTTGGAAAATCGAATGATCGCACTAAATAGTTCTAGGATAATATTAATTATGAGTTCCCAAAGTGGCTGTTTGGATTTATCTTTTTTAGATTCAGACATCATTTCACTCCTATGCTAGTTAGATTAACATAGCGACATTTTGATTGAAAATGTTACATATATGGAAGGTTTTCGAAATACTACATACTTGAAATTGTCTTAATTTTAATACAATGAAAATATATGAAAACTTGCGAACACTGACGTAAGAAAATAAAAGAGTCTGAACAAACCTCTTCACATGGTATCTAATTTTTTGTAATATAGCACTCGTATTATTTTTGAGAGCGATAAAAAAAGGAGGTAGCAATGATGAAAGGTAACAGAATGATGTTCTTCATATTCATGTTAGGTACATTTACAGTAGGAATGGCAGAGTATGTTGTAATGGGATTATTAACTCAAATCGCAAGTGATATGAAAGTGTCTATTTCAAGTGCAGGTTTATTAATCAGTGTATATGCTGTGAGTGTTGCGTTAATTGGACCATTTATGCGTATATTCACAATGAATGTTCGTGCCAAACGCTTATTACCCATTTTAGTTGCCATATTTATAGGTAGTAATGTGGTAGGGATGTTGGCACCCAATTTTCAAGTATTGCTGTTATCAAGATTGTTGTCAGCTTCAATGCACGCACCATTCTTTGGCGTGTGTATGAGTGTGGCTGCAGCCGTTGCACCTCGTGGTAAACAACCGCAAGCCATCGCATTAGTCCAAGCAGGATTAACAATTGCGGTTATGATTGGTGTGCCATTCGGCTCATTCTTAGGTGGCTTTGCGAATTGGAGAGCTGTATTTGGCGTTATGATTGGTTTAGCGATTATTACAATGCTAGGTATGTTGAAGTTTGTACCAGATGTATCTCTAAGTACAGAATCTAATTTAAAAAATGAATTAAAAGTATTTAAAAATCCACACATTTTAATCGTGATGTCTATTATCGTCTTTGGTTATTCTGGCGTATTCACAACATATACTTTTATGGAACCAATGATACATGACTTCGCACCTTTTAAAATAGTAGGCTTAACAATTTGTCTATTTATGTTTGGGTTAGGCGGTGTGTTAGGCAATTTAATCACAGGGAATGTGCCAGAACCTAAACTGACAAAATATCTATTTTATACGTTTTTATTACTATTTTTAACTATCATATTATTTGTCACTTTCGTGCATAATGCGATTTTAGCCATTATTATATGTTTCTTATTTGGATTTGGAACATTTGGTACGACACCGTTATTAAATAGTAAGATTATATTAAGTGCCAAAGAAGCACCATTACTTGCGAGTACATTAGCGGCGTCTATCTTTAATGTGGCAAATTTTTTAGGTGCCATTATCGGTTCAATTTTATTATCAATCGGTTTACCTTATTTAATGATTACCTTTGTGTCAGGGGGAATAATTATTTTAGGTATTTTAATTAATGCAATTAATTATTTTTATGAAAAGAAACACATTCAATTTGAAGAATAATAGTTAAATTGAAAACACCTCTAATGTCAGTATATCTTTATACCGATGTTGGAGGTGTTCTATTATAGTTATTCAGATTCGAATTTTAATGTTGGTTCGTACATATCGTGATTGAAGTGATGTTTAGAAAATTGACGTAAATCATTTATGAACGTATTTATGTTACGATCTAATTTCTCTTTGGTTCTCACGATGATAACGTGCTTATCGTCAGAGTTTGTTTCGTATTTATCATTATAGATTCTTGCAGCTATAGAAAATTTAGAGATATAATTCTCCAGTGATTCATAGCAATTTAGCAAATCACGAATAGGCTTATTAGATTCTTCTTCATGGTGACTCATAGTACCCAATAATTCTTGAATTTGATCGTCTAATTTTACAAAAAGTTCCTCCACGTCATCGCATTTTTCTAACGTTTGCGGCTTGTTTATTAGAGCATTGGTTTCACTTAAATGAATTTTACTTATTTTAGATGCTTTATAAGCAGTTAAATCTATCATACTCAAAATATCATTTTTATAATCTTCACGTTTTTCTTCTTTCTCTTTAGTGATTTGATATTTAATCCCCCAAAATGTCCCAATTAGCGCAAAGATACCTCCGACAATGGCAGCTAAAAATTCACTCATAATAATGAACTCCTTTTCTAGTGAGAATATTTACATTTATATTGTACACTATTTAAATAATGTAAGAGGAAAATTATAGTTCGACTTTGAAGTTAAGAACTTGAGGTATGTTAGATATATCGTTATTGGTAATGAAATCAATTAAAAGTTGTGCACCTTCTTCTTGTATATCTTTAGCTACAGGTGCTTCAGCGAACATGTCATAATTACCACCGCCTACAGCACGATAGTTGTTGACACAAATGGTATAAGTTTTATCACTGATAAGTGGTTCATTGCCAACCTTAATATCAGTTACGCGTTGACCAATAGGTTCTCTTACATGAATGGTATAAGTGATACCGCCATACATGTCATAGTTAAAATGCTGTGGTTTCGGATATAAAAATGCATCGTTGATTGTTATTTCATTTTTATCGTTAAGCGTGAAGTAGCTTGCTGATTTTTCTAAAGCGTCTTTAATGCCTGCACCAGTAAGTTTTAAAACTTGGAATGTATTGGGAAAAGGATAATTATTAATAATATCACGCATAGTAATACGTTTATTAAATCCTGCTGCTGAGTCGAAGAGTGCCGTACTTGTAATATCAGCACCACTTTTCTCCAATAACATAACATTTATTAAATTAATAAGTGGATGAGGTTTCATTCGTGCCTCAAATTGATCTTCTACTAACATCGGTTCAGGTAAGGTCGTGATTTCAGTATCTAGCCAGTCTTCTAGATGTGTTAATAGCTTAGAATCTTCCGATAATAGACTGTATTCTGAGTCTCCCACTACAGGTAACAATTCGCTTTGCGTATCAATAATCTGATTATTGTCGCCAATCGTTAGCGTTACTTTACCTATTTGTGTTGCACGTGTACCAGGTTGAATAACGGCAGTTTCATATTTAACTGTCGCGATATCTCGATGTTGGTGACCTGTAATCAATACATCGATGCTTTCATGGAAACGATGTAGAATTTCGGAAGCCTCATTCTCACCAGTTAAATCTTCAGTTGGTTCCTCTGTATCTATATCACGTTCGAATCCGCCGTGATATGAAACGACGACGATGTCAGCTTTTTCACGGACATTAGGTAATAGTTGGGTAAGTGTTTCAATCGCACTCTTGAAAGTTAAGCCTTCGATATGATGTGGTTGTTCCCAGTTGGGAATGTATTGCGTAGTTAAACCGATGACGCCTACTGTTAGTCCTTCCTTTTCAAAATAATGCACGCCTTCACTTGTAAAGGGTTGTTGTTTTGAGTCTAAAATATTAGCACAAAGCACTGGATGGTTAAGGTTTTGTAGTGTGTCTATAAGGTATGGTAAGCCATAGTTAAATTCATGATTACCAATCGTTCCCAAATCAAAATTTAAGCGGTTATATATCGTTGTTAACGGTTTGCTAGAGCGTAACTCAGATACTAAATAATTGCATAAAGGTGACCCTTGTAAGAAATCCCCGTTATCTATTTTGAAGTAAATATCGTCGTTTTTGCTTGATTGTTCGATAAGTTGATTAGCATATAATAAACCCATAGGTAACTGTTGATTCGTCTTTGAAAAATCAGTTGGGAATATGTAGCCGTGAACATCACTAACGATATAAAAGCTAAGTTGAGTCATAAGTACCATCCTTTCATTAATGACAGTGATTAATATTTATAATTATAAGGTATGCATGTTAATCAATCATTATTCGTTTTCAAAATAATTATATCTTTATATAGCAAAATTATAGTATAAAAGCTACACAGAATAGATTTAAAAAGAATTTTTAGGAATTATTTACAATATCTTAATGATATAAATAGATTTTATATAAATTTCACATTAATTAAATATTATTTGAATTAATATTGTGATAATCTTATATTGTCATATAAATTGACAAATTACACGATTTTATACATATCGAACGGGGGCAATACAGTTATGAAGCAAATGAAGTATCTTTTAGTGCTAGCTTTAACAGTTATTATTTTTGCGGCAGCATGTGGAAATAATAGCTCATTAGATAGCAACAACAAAAGTTCTGACAGCGGTTCTGATTCTGGTAAAGATGGTTACAAACCTAAAGAATTAACAGTGCAATTCGTGCCATCTCAAAACGCGGACACACTTGAAGCGAAAGCAAAGCCACTTGAAAAATTATTATCTAAAAAATTAGATATCCCAGTAAAAGTATCTGTATCAACTAACTACAATACAATCGTAGAAGCGATGAAGTCTAAAAAAGTAGATGTAGGTTTCTTACCTCCAACAGCTTACACTTTAGCACATGATCAAAAAGCAGCAGATTTATTGTTACAAGCTCAACGTTATGGCGTTAACAAAGATGGGTCTAACTCAGACAAATTAGTTAAAGATTATAAATCAGAAATTTTGGTCAAAAAAGATTCTGGAATTAAAGATTTAAAAGACTTAAAAGGTAAAAAAATCGCATTACAAGATGTAACGTCTACAGCAGGTTACACGTTCCCAATTGCGACACTTAAAGAAGCGACTGGCATTAACGCTACTAAAGATATGAAGATTGTAAATGTGAAAGGGCATGACCAAGCGGTTATTTCATTACTCAATGGTGATGTTGACGCGGCAGCAGTATTCCAAGATGCACGTAACATTGTTAAAAAAGATCAACCTAACGTATTTAAAGACACTAAGATTATTAAGTTAACAGAACCTATTCCAAATGACACAATCTCAGTTCGTCCAGATATGGATAAAGAATTCCAAGATAAACTTAAAAAAGCATTTAAAGATATCGCAAAAACAAAAGAAGGTCACAAAATCATCAGTGAAGTATATTCTCATGAAGGATACACAGATGCCAAAGATTCAGACTTTGATATTGTAAGAAAATATGAAAAACAAGTTCAAGATATGAAATAATATTAGAACATCATTAAACGAAATTGAAGTTTTAATATTATCACAATATATCTAAACTTAGACTAATGAACATTGTAGATTAATAAAAGCAAAGAGGAGCAAGGTCGAAAATAATATTTTTGAGGCTACTCAACAAATTCGCAGTAGCTGACTGAACTGAGATAGCTCTTAAATCTAGCTTTCTCAGTTCTTGTGTTCCTTGCGGGGGTAAGAAAACGAATTCGTTAACAATTCTGTCTCACGTCTTTCTTTGCAAAAATAAAGGGTGCTATTTAAATGAGTCAAATTGAATTTAAAGATGTCAATAAAGTTTATCCAAATGGGCATGTAGGACTAAAAGACATCAATTTGAATATTGAAAAGGGAGATTTCGCAGTTATCGTAGGCTTGTCAGGTGCAGGGAAATCAACGCTATTAAGATCAGTTAATCGACTTCATGATATAACATCTGGTGATATTCTTATTGAAGGTAAATCGATTACGAAAGCTAAAGGTAATGATCTACTAATGATGCGCCGTAATATTGGGATGATCTTCCAACATTTTAATCTTGTAAAACGATCATCTGTATTACGCAATGTGTTAAGTGGACGAGTAGGCTATCATCCAACTTGGAAGATGGTGTTAGGTCTTTTTCCAAAAGAAGATAAAGTAAAAGCCATGGATGCTTTAGAGCGAGTGAATATTCTGGATAAATACGACCAACGTTCTGATGAATTGTCTGGTGGTCAACAACAACGTATTTCAATTGCTCGTGCATTAGCACAAGAACCAGCAATTATTTTAGCTGATGAACCTGTAGCATCTTTGGATCCTCTAACAACAAAACAAGTGATGGATGATTTAAAGAAGATAAATGAAGAATTAGGTATTACGATTCTTATTAACTTGCATTTTGTAGATTTAGCACTTGAATACGGTACGCGTATTATAGGGCTTCGTGCTGGTGAACTTGTATTCGATGGCCCTGCAAGTGAAGCAACTGAAGAAGTGTTTAATGATATTTACGGTCGTAAACTTAAAGATGATGAGAAGCTAGGGGTTGAATAATATGACGACACCTACAACGAGTAAATATGATGAATATTTGAATAAAAAGTTTTCGCTTAAAACGAGTTTTACTATTTTTCTAGTATTAGCTTTAATAATATGGAGTTTCTTATATACTGGCTTTAGTTTTGCCGATTTAATGGTAGGTTTACCTCAAATTGGTTCATTCTTTGGACAAATGGTACCGCCAGACTGGGCATATATACATACAATATTGAAACCTATGTTAGATACCATTCGCATGGCTATTGTTGGGACATTTCTAGGCGCGATTGTATCTATCCCAATTGCTTTAATCTGTGCAAGTAATATTGTTAAAACGAAATGGATTTCAATTCCCGCTCGTTTTATTTTAAATATTGTGCGTACGATACCAGATTTATTACTAGCAGCTATATTTGTAGCTGTCTTTGGTATTGGTCAAATTCCAGGTGTATTAGCACTATTTATCTTAACTATTTGTGTTATTGCAAAGTTATTATATGAAGCACTTGAAACCATAGATCCAGGACCAATGGAAGCCATGACGGCAGTTGGGGCAAATAAAACGAAATGGATTGTCTTCGGCGTTGTGCCACAAATATTATCAACTTTCTTCTCATATGTGTTGTTCGCTTTTGAAATTAACATTCGTGCTTCAGCGGTACTTGGTCTTGTAGGCGCTGGCGGTATTGGATTGTTCTATGATTCTACTTTAGGCTTATTCCAATATCCTAAAACTGCGATGATTATTCTATTTACATTAGTTATTGTTGTCATAATTGACTATGTAAGCTCGAAAGTGAGGGAACAACTCGCATGACACAAAATAAAGATAATTTAGAACAAAAGTTTCCTATTAAATCAAAAAAGCATAAGCAAAAAATAATTAAAAATTGGATGATTGCAATTGTTGTTTTGGCTATTATTGCATGGGGTTTTGTAGGAATGCCCGCATTAGAATTAAAATCCAAATCCATTGAAATTTTAAAATCTATTTTTCACGGACTTTTTCATCCGGATTGGGGTTATGTATATATTCCTGCTGGTGAAGATTTATTACGTGGATTACTTGAAACGTTTGCGATTGCGGTGATTGGTACGTTTATTGCAGCTATTATCTGTATTCCATTTGCCTTTCTAGGTGCACAGAATTTAATCAAAATTCGTCCAGTAACCGGTATCACTAAATTTATATTAAGTGTGATACGTGTATTTCCAGAGATTGTTATGGCTCTAATTTTCATTAAAGCGGTTGGTCCGGGGTCATTTTCAGGTGTACTAGCTTTAGGTATACATTCAGTAGGGATGCTAGGAAAATTATTCGTTGAAGATATTGAAAGGTTAGATTTCACGTCAGTCGAAGCATTGAAAGCAAGTGGTGCTAACAAGACGAAAACTTTGATCTTTGCAGTTATACCACAGATATTACCATCATTTTTATCGCTTGTGTTATATCGCTTTGAATTGAATTTACGTTCTGCCTCGATTCTAGGACTTATCGGTGCTGGAGGTATCGGTACACCATTAATTTTTGCACTTCAAACACGTTCTTGGGACAGGGTAGGTATCATATTAATCGGATTAGTTATTATGGTAGCAATTGTTGACTTAATTTCAGGAGCAATACGTAAGCGAATTGTATAGATGAGAGAGTCGAGTAAATATTAAAGTATATTTAATCGGCTCGATACTCTAAATGTTTAAAATATACCATGGGGATAGGACAATGCATTTGATATGAGTGGCGTCCCATTACCATGGTTTATTTTTTATGTTTTAAAAACCCTATGTAAAGTGTTTTCAAAAATGATTTTGACTTCATTGTAGGAATGACGAACCTTTTTGACATCGCAGCATAAGCATCACGTTTGTCAGCATTATAACCTTGTCGATGAATTACAGCATTGTGTTCTAACTGCTTTGAAATGTTATTGCATTAAGATATAAATTTTAAGCATTCATTCACTAATTTATTTGCCATAGTTATGTCTCACATTTCTACAAAATTATAAACTATCCGAAACTTACAGAGTTGTAATTTTGGACGCTTTTCCTAAAAGTCTCCTATTTTATATGTTAATATATAAGTGAGGTGAGTAAATATGGAAAATGTAAATAGTAATAAATATAGAAACGATGAATTCTATGGTAGTAGAAATGAAAATATTGCATCATCTATAAGTTATTTAAGTGTGTTTTTTGCACCGATACTATTACCTATTGTAATGTGGATTATCGCTGACAAATCTGTATCAACTCATGCACGTAAAGCTTTATTTAACCATATACTTACTTGGGTTTGCTTTACATTAGCGCCATTAGCATTGATGCTATCTGCTAGTGTTATGGGCAATGCATCAACTAATACAGAAAGCTGGATTGTATTTGGCTCATGGACAATTGCAGTTGTATTGGTGGTAGTAGGCGTTTATTTGTTCATTAAAAATATTATTAGAGGCATTAAATTATTATTAGTTTAGAAGTTATAAAAAAGAGGCTATCGCTTATAGGTTAATACACCTTTAATGATAGCCTCTTCATTTTCATATGCATAAAAGAAATGCTCTAGTAATAAAAGTAACAGATAATTAGAAAAATATAGTTATTGCTTATTTCGAAAATTTACGTCTGAGGCTAATGACACCTACGCCTAATATGAAAGCTATAAAACTGTAAACAAACGTTGTCGTTGAGGCGCGTTCACCTGTCATAGGTAATTCGTGATGTAATGAAGTTTGACTCGTTTCTTGAGAACGAGTTGCTTGTTTACTAAGTGTCGAATTCATTTGTGATTTTGGTGATTGATCTTGTTGTTTAACTAAATGATGCTTTTCGGCATAGCCATTGAATCCCATGTCATTATCTTCAGCTTGGTGTTTAGTAGGATCTTGTTGAGAGTTAGACTTAGATGTTTGTTTAACTAGACCGTTTTGCTCGACATAACCATTGAATCCCATGTCATTATCTTCAGCTTGGTGTTTAGCAGGGTCTTGTTGAGAATTAGACTTAGATGTTTGTTTAACTAGACCATTTTGCTCAGCATAGCCATTGAATCCCATGTCGTTATCTTCAGCTTGGTGTTTAGTAGCGTCATTATTGTTAATTACATCATGATTGAACCCAGGATCAGTATCGTTATTGTCATCAACATCGTGGTTAAATCCAGGATCTACATTGTTGTTATTATCTTGGGATGTAATTGGTTGACCATTGTTATCATGGTTGAACGCTTGGTCAATGTTATTTGTTGCTGCAAAAGCATGGCCGTGTGACATAAGTAATAGTGATGATGTTACCAATGTTGTTCCAAAAGCATATTTAAAACGTCTTTTAATCAATTTATTCACTCCTTAGTAAAAAGCATTCTTCATACATAAAGATGATTATTTAATAATTAAAAATATCATAAATATGTATATTTATAACTTAACATAATAATTTAATTTAAACCTTAATATCTTCTATCAACTGAATGACAGTTTTGTCATACATTTATTTAAGACAAGCGTAAGCTATTATATAATCAACTTTTTGAAACTAAGAGAGGGTGTTTTAATGCAATTACGCAAAGTTACAGAAGAAGACTTGTTCTCACTTATTAAACTTGAAAATGAGAGCTTTACGCCAGATGAAGCGGCAACGCCAAAAACTTTGAAACAGAGAATCAATAAAATACCTGATACATTCATTATCGCTGAAAAGGAAGGACGCATAATCGGATATATTAATGGACCTGTAATCAATCAACGATATATAACCGACGACTTATTTGAAGAGATTCAATCCAACCCTAACAGTGGTGGTTATCTTAGTGTATTAGGTCTAGTCGTTAACAAAGATTATCAAGGACAAGGGATTGCGGGCAAACTGTTAGAGCAATCTGAGAAACTGGCGAAGCAACAATTAAGATGCGGTGTGACACTCACATGTCGAGAAGCTTTAGTGTCATTGTATGAACGTTATGGCTACAACAATGAGGGAGAGTCAACCTCACAACATGCTGGTATAAAGTGGTATAACATGGTTAAAGAAGTGTAAGGATAAGGTTGAGACGAATACGTTTCAACCTTAAATCTATATTATGTTTAATTTATTTCTTGAGTGTTCTAACATTTTTTATTCTCACATTTTAAATAGATATTTCCCTCTTTGGACATTCACTCCAGTAATTAAATAATACTTTCTTCTTAAAGCTTTTTGATTAATTTTTAAATTTCAATTTTAAAAGTATAAGAAAACTATATTTTAATAAGAGGAAACTAGTTCTATTTCAACTTAAATATTCTGTATTCAATAATAATTCTTCAATACATTCTTATTTTAAATACGATGAATAAAATTAGGATAGTTACAAAATTGTTATATAGTTTAATTCTATGTATTTACATGCAGTTTAATGAATTTTAACCCTAATCATTGAAGTGGTTATGTTTATTGGTTGAGGTTATTTTTGCCATTATATCTTATTAAATCAAGCTTCATATACGTATTGCAAGATTAACACTAAAATCAATTTTGAATAGATGATTGAATGTTATTGAGTTTTGTGCAATGAAACCTAGAAAAACTATATATATAGATGTTCTAATTCTGTTGCAATTTACATGTAAAGTGAATTATAATGATGTACATTCAAATTAATTGTGGTCAATTAGTCAATTGGGAAGTAAGTGTAATTTATTTGAAATATTTGATGAAGCATCACAAAAACTTCAACAATCACTTCAATTTGCAGGATTTAAACATGAGACCATTGTAATGGATGATGACGGTTTTTTACCCGATAACGTCATGACGCCGTATCAATTTTTTGCAAATTATAAACGAAACGATGACGATAAACCAGCTTTTTTAATGAGGTTCAAGTGCCACCATTATGGGAAATTAAAGGTAATTATAATCATGCAGAAATTATAGATAATGGTAATGTAAGAGGGCGAATATTTTATCGCGAGCATTTTAAAAATCGAATTGTGAGTTTTGTGGAGTGGTTTGATACAAAGGACCGTTTGCGTTCGGTCGATTTTTATAACAAAGATGGATTTAAATTTGCGGAAACGGTATATGATTTAAATAAAAAGCCCATCTTGAAGACTTACGTCGATCGTCAAGGGAAAGAAGTATTATATGAAAACTTTGTCACAAAAGATATTATATTAGATTGGCAAGGTCAATCGCATTTCTTTGCGTCAAAACAAGACTTCATTAGCTTCTATTTAGACCAAATAGATGTTGATACTTCAACTGTCTTCATCAATTCATTGGCAACACCATTTTTCGTGTTATATCAATCGAATCATATGTCGAATGCAGTGTTATTCTGGCAAGAACAAAGTCATAGTAATGTCCCGGGAAATATGAAGTTATTGTTAGATAAAGAGACGCTGAATTCAAAAGTAATTATCCCAGATAGTGCAGAATTTGAGGCTATTACATCAAATGTTGAGGCGCAGTATCGTCCTTTCATCAGTCAATTGGGCTACTTGTATGATTATCAGAAGTCTAATAATTATAACAAGCAAGTACTTAATTTAACGAATTCTGATGATCTTCCCAATTTAGAAGAAATTATACGACAGTGTGAAGATTATGAATTTCATATTGGTGCTATTACCGAAATGTCAGCTAAATTAATGGGCTTGGGTAAATATGATAACGTTAAACTTTATCCAACAATCACCCAAGCGAAGATTGATCAATTATTCCAAACATGTGATGTTTATTTAGATATCAATAAAGGTGGAGAAATCGTTAATGCTATTGAACGTGCAATGCTCCATAATCAATTAATTTTGGCTTATGATGAAACTGCGCATAGTCGTTCATTTATTGCTAAAAAGAATATTGCAAAGCAAGACGAACCTCAACAATTAATTGATATATTAAATGAAATTGTTAAGGAACCAAGTGTATTTAAAGAGCGAGTCAATGCACAACAAGAACAGAATAATCGTATTGAAGAAACTACGTTTAAAAATGTCATTACGAATGCGTTAAATCATTAAATGAGGATAATAAAGCTTTTGAGATAAATGAAGACTTACAAAAAGTCTACTTTTACTCAAAAGCTTTTTTGTTTTGTAAAGGTATTCTTAGATAGATGATTACTCAAATAAGTTGATACGCGTTCCTGGTGTGTCATAGCACTTAGGTTCATCATTCCACTTTAGTTGGGATGCTCCCCTAGGAGTCTTCGCAACTATGTTTCGTAATCTATCTTAGAACTACACACGAAAGAATGTGAACGCTTATGTTTCTTATGTAGTTTTAATTTAAAACAATTTTTAAGAAAGTATATCTAGTTTTAACAAATAAATGATTTATATAAATAATTACTCTCTGTTGTTTTCAATAGTGATTATAGTACCGTTAGAATCAGATTTAATATTTAATTTTAAAGAGAATCTTTCGCAAATATCTTTAATAATAGTTAAACCTTTAGATTTAGTAGACATATCATTAAAGCCAATACCATTATCCTGAATAGTAATATAATCCTCGTTTAGAAAAATGGTAATACGCGATGAATCAGAATGTTTATAAATATTAGAAATAATGTTATCAAATAAGCGCTCATACCATAATTGGTCACCAAGCCAATAAATAGGGTTACCTTCAACATTTAGAATGGTTAGAATGTTCTTTGAATCTAATAGATAGTGCCATTTATCAATTGTTGTGTTTATACATGCTTGTATATCAACTTGGTGGTTAAACGTATAAAATCTAGAAATATCATCTTTGTTAGGTAATGCTTTAATTAAATTAGAAATATAGTTTATCTTTTCATAAGATAACTCTATATCATTATCATTAATTTGGTATTGAAATCCGAGTTGGTATAACTCTAAATTTAATGCAGTTAGAGGCGTATTAATATCATGGGCAAGTTGATTAATGTAATTTTGTTCTTGCTTTTTGTTTTCGATGATTTCTAACTCTCTATATCTTAGTCTGTCTATTAAGATATTTATAGATTGGCCAACTTCATCAATTTCGTCATTTATATGAGTAGGTATGTCTAATTTATTAGGTAATTTGTCACTATTAGCAATGTCTAATAATTTATCATTAAGTAAACGTAAACGATCCACAATTTTATATACATAGCGTGAAGCAATAATAACTAAAGTAATTAGAATTAAGAAGAAAAAGATATAAAAAATTATTGTAAGACCACTGGATTTAAAATTTAAACCGATTGGATAACCCAAGACTTTTTCAATAAATAGAATACATAGTAGTATCATACTATTGATAGCTAAAAAAACTAGAGGTATCGATAATAAACCCAATCCCATGAACATATAGTATTTTTTTAATAGTCTCATAAATTAGCCCCCATTTAATCTATAACCAATACCATAAATTGTCTCAATAATTGTTCCAGAATCTAATAACTTAGTTCTTAATTTTTTTACATAAGCGTTCAAAGTATTTTCAGAAGCGGATTCAAATTGCCAAACGTAATCAATAATTTGATCCTTAGTTAAAATCAAATCTCTGTTTTCATACATATAGAAAAATAATCGACGTTCCGTTTTAGTTAAAGATAATTGCTTTCCATCATTAGATTTGATTATCTTGTCTTTAGCATTAACTTTAAACTCATAAAATTGAGCCTCTTTATCAGCATAATGGATAGTTAAAAGATTATTAATCCTAGAAATAAGTTCTCTCGGATTGAAAGGTTTGGTAAGGTAATCATCGCCATTATTCAAACCTTTAACTTTAGAATCGATATCAACTCTTGCTGATAAATAAATAATAGGTATAGTAGAAATGCTTCTTATCCCATCAGTGATAGACAAACCATCATTATTGGGTAACATAATATCCATAATAATGATATGAACGTCATTCAATACGTTAAAAACGCTATCTCCAGTTCTATCTAATGTCACCTGTGCACCTTTTTGTTGTAATATTTGTTTTAAATTTTTAGCGATGGTTTCATCGTCTTCTACTAATAAAATATGAAACCCCTCCATATATTTCACCTCCATGTTTTATTAATTAATTAATATAAATGTTGGTATATAGAATAGCACGTATAAACCAAAGAATAATACGGGAATTTTAAATGTAGGAGAATAATCTTTATCTCTTAACCATGAAAGTATTTCGTATATTCCTGTTAAAAAAGCTACTGCTAAACTCCCCATTGAAATGAGTAATAATACTGATGATATGATACCAGTCATTCATATGCACTCCTTTATCTGAATTTGTAATTCCAGTTTAAAAACTAATTCTGAAAAAGTTATGAATAATTCGTATTATCTTCTTAAATTCATATAAAAGAGTATGAAAGGTTGGGATAACAATTAATTATTTATGTCACTAAAAAATTTAAATCAAGTATAAAAAAATATATGTAAATAGTATCTTTTCAATTTACAAAAAGATGAGGAGGCTAATATGAAAAGATTATTTTTTATAAGTATTATATTTTTAGTATTTTTAGGAAGATGTTCCTTCAGTGACAACAAAGATAAAGCAGAAGGTGAAAAAGCCAATAACAAGGCTAAAGCTACAGACAAAATGAAAAAATTTAAAATAGGTCAAGTCGTGGATGATGACGGTGTAGATATTAAAGTAGTTAAAGTAGAATTCGTAGATAACCATGATGAGTATAGTGCGCCTGTAAATGGCAAAGCCTTGAGAGTATACATAAAGTTTAGAAATAATAACGATGATCAAGTTTTAATGGATAATACTGATTTCAGTATGAAAGTAAATAACGAGAATTATGAAGAATGGTATGGTAGTGAAGATATGCATGAAGGATTTAGCCACCAATTAAATCAGCATAACACTGCATCAGGCTACATTACTTATGATGTACCGGATAGTGATCATTATACTTTAGAATTAGATACCGTACCTAATTTCAACAAAGTTAGGGCACAATGGATTATTAATAAATCAGAAATTAAGAATTTAAATGTCACTAAAGATACTTCGGCTAGCTCAACTACAGATGTTGAGGACGAATCAGATACAACATCTTCTAGTAAAAAAGAAAATGATGATTCTGATCAAGCGGGCTTGGGCGTGACATATCCTGCTTATATGTATAATGCTTTAGTAGATGAATATAATTCACTCACTGATGGTGAAAAGATGAACCATGTATCTAAAGATGTGTTAGAAATTGAGTATAATCAATTAGAAGATCGTGTAGAAGCATTGTATGAGAAAGAAAATGCTAAAGCGAAAAAGAATACGAAAAAGCAATGCAAGATTATGAAGACCAATTGGCTCAAGAAGAATATGAACAACAACAAGCAGAATAAGCTGAAAATGAAGCATCTGAATCTGATGACATTTCAAATGGTCCTGGTTCTGATGATTCATCATTAGACAGTGGAACAGAAGATACAGAAGATACTTCTTCTGAAGATGACGCAGCATAGAAAAGGAGACAACAATGGAACATAATTATATGAATGAACCTAAGCCAACTAACAGAATTATTGAAATGATTCTTGGAATAACAGGAAATATATTTGGAATTATTGGTGGATTGATTGCACTAATTCTAACAAACTATGATAAAAGTTATGGTTCAGAACTAGTTGGATTAATGACTATTGTGGCAACCAGCTCTATTATTTTATCAGCAATAACTTTAACATTAAGCTGTTTAATTAATAAAAGACGTGTTTTAATTAGTATTATACTTATTGTTGCTGCAATAATTCATATATATTAGGATTTTTTGGTTATTTATCAGGTATTCTAATCCTCGTTGCTGGAATTATCGCATTAGTTAGGAAATAATTTGATAGAATAGAAGGAACTATGACAAAGTTCCTTTTATTTTTTTAATTATGATTCGAAATGAGGTGTTAAAGATGGAAATTGTGTACATTGCAGGTGGATGTTTATGGGGAGTTCAAGCGTTTATAAAAACATTGCCAGGTGTCTTATCGACTGAAGCGGGACGTGCAAATGGGATATCTGAAACACTTAGTGACAAATATGACGGCTATGCAGAATGTGCCAAAACGACATTCGACCCTATGCAGACATCAATTACTGACTTAATGAATTATCTTTTTGAGATTATAGATCCATATAGTATTAACAAACAAGGTGTTGATGAAGGCCCCAAATATCGTACAGGTATTTATAGTGATGAACAGAAGCATCTTGAAGAAGCACGCGACTTCATCTCAAAACGACCTGATAAAGAGCGAATTGCCGTAGAAGTGTTACCTTTAAATAATTACGTTGCAAGTGCTGAGGAACATCAAGACAGACTCGATAAACATCCAGAGGATATCTCATACTGTCATGTTACGCCTGACATGTTGAAAAAATATCTTTGAAAAATATGAGCTGTTACAATAATCACTATTTTGTGTAGGTTAGTTCGAAACAATGTCATTAAGAATACGTATATCCAGACAAATTTGGGCAATACAGTACTATAGAAAGTAATTAAATTATAAAAGAAAGAAGCGATAGTAATGACAATTTTACTTACAGGCGCAACCGGGCATCTTGGGTCACATATCACTGAACATGCAGTTAAAGAACAGGTGTCTGATTTTAATATTGGGATACGTAATCCAGATAAAATGCCATCACACTGGAAAGATAAAGTAGGCGTTAGAGAATTAGATTATTTTAATGAGGAAAGTATGGTTCGTGCATTCAAAGGTATTGATACGGTTATATTTATTCCGAGTATTATTCATCCGTCATTTAAGCGACTCCCAGAAGTGGAGAATTTAGTTAGTGCAGCTCATAAAGCACATGTCTCACATATTATGTTTATTGGATACTATGCAGATCAACATAATAATCCTTTCCATATGAGTCCATACTTTGGCTACGCTGAACGTTTACTTGCATCTAGTGGTCTTAAATATACTTATGTCAGAATGGCGATGTATATGGATCCATTGAAACCTTATTTACCAGAACTTGCAGATATGCGGAAACTCATTTATCCAGCGGGTGATGGCCGTATTAATTATATTTCTAGAGATGATATTGCTAGAGGTATCGTAGCATTATTACAACAACCAGATAAATTTGGACACAGATATTTACTTTCTGGCTATAGTTATTCTATGACAGAATTAGCAGCAATTTTGTCTGAAGCAGCAGGTTCTAAGATTGAATATAGTCCTGTTTCTTTGGAAAAGTTCTCAGAAATGTATGATGAACCTAAAGGGTTTGGTGCATTGCTTGCATCAATGTACGAAGCAGGTGCAAGAGGGTTACTTGATCAACATTCAAATGATTTTGAACAACTAGTGCATGATAAACCAAAAACTTTCCCAGAATTTTTAAAAAAGTGAACATTAAAAATAGGACGTGTGATGATAGTCATCGCACGTCCTACTTTTACATTATAAAGTTTAACGATACTATTTGTTATCGCAATCGAAAGTATCAGCAAAGCTTAATGCAGCTAAACCTAATAAGTCTAAAGCGTGTTGAGCACCTTCTTTACCATGTCCAGCTTCAAAGTGTTTGTAAGCAGCAACGCCTAATACACCGAAAGTAGCAATTGAACCTAAACGTGATAAGTTTTTGTTTAAGAAACTAGCAGCATAAAAAGCAGCGGCAGCAGCTTCTACAGTACCAGCTAATTTAACTGAGCTTTCTGGTAAGCCGAATACATTTTGGAATGTATCTTTCATTTCTTGGTCACCTTTTAATTTAGGTTTTGAAGCAGTGTATAATTCTTTAGCAAGTTTTAAGTTTGCAGCATAACGTAAAATCATAATTTAAAAAACTCCTTTTTATTTGTTTTCAAAGTATTTATCAACAATAGGTTTAACGCGTTCGCCAAATAGACGGATTGATTTCATTACATACTCATGAGGCATTGAACCTACAGGTGTATGAATCATAAAACGGTTAAGACCTAACGTTTCAACAGTTTCAATAATTTTTTGAGCAACCGTCTCAGGACTACCCAGATAGATTGCGCCTTGACTTCCTACTTCTCTTTCAAACATATTCTCGTCAAAGCTAGGCCATCCACGTTCACGACCTAAAATATCATGGTGTGCTTTTAAAGAAGGGAAGAATTCTTTCTTAGCGTTCTCGTCTGTTTCAGCGATGTACCCCCATGAGTGTACCGATACGGATAATTCGTCTGGATTATGACCGTAAGATTCTGGGACAGATTTATAAATCTCAATATTGCGTGTAAATCGTCTAGGATTACCACCAATAATCGCATACGTTATTGTTAACCCAAAGGCACCAGCTCTTAATGATGATTCAGGTGTACCACCAGTTGCAATGGAAATAGGTAACTTACCATGTTCGACACGTGGATATATACCTGTTGGGTCGAAACTTGGACGTAATTT
The DNA here is from genome assembly GCF_001839115.1 of Staphylococcus sp. HMSC62B09. Classification (NCBI taxonomy): domain Bacteria; kingdom Bacillati; phylum Bacillota; class Bacilli; order Caryophanales; family Staphylococcaceae; genus Staphylococcus; species Staphylococcus sp. HMSC62B09. Next base: position 145,185 of record NZ_KV840149.1, on the reverse strand, counting down.
ACCATCCCAACTTACAACTTCATGTTCGTTGATTTTTAGTAATAATTGCAACTTTTCATTAAATAGGTCTTCGTAGTCATTTAAATTATAACCGAATAATGGGAAAGATTCGATGAATGACCCTCGTCCAATCATAATTTCAGCACGTCCATTAGATACGGCGTCTAATGTCGCATATCGTTGATACACACGTACTGGGTCATCTGATGATAACACAGTTACTGCAGATGACAATTTAATATGCTTAGTACTTGATGCTGCAGCAGCAAGTACGGTCACTGGATCTGATACAGCATAATCAGGACGATGATGTTCACCCAATCCATATATATCTAATCCTAATTGATCAGCTAGTTCAATTTCTTCTACAATATCGCGAATTCTCTGAGCATTTGAAACAGCAGCTTGTGTACCATCAGGCATAACCATATCCCCATTATCTGCAAATGAAGTCAATCCTAATTCTATTTTCAACACGTCACCTCCATTGGTATAAATTTTATACTAGAATTGTAGTCCTTATTTTAAGATTAGTCAATAGAAATGTTTCGAATTAGAGATTTTTTATTTTAAAAAGCGAATATGTGATTTTTAAATGAAAGAACTTTAAAAGTATTTTGTCAATTTCAAATAGTCTTTTGAAAAATAAGTGAAAGTGTCATAATAGGAATGTTGTAGAAAATAGAAAGAAGGGAGAAGCAAATGTCTATCCAAAAAACAATGAATTACAACAAAATAACAACCATATTCTTTATTGCGGGAATTATAGTAATGAGCAGTTTATATACGGCTATTCCATTAACTGCAGAGTTTGCTAAAGACTTTAAAATTCCACAATCAGTTGCAACTTTAAATGGTGTTGCATTTTCCGTTACATATTCAGTAAGTTGTTTGTTTTATGGGACTATTTCAGAAAAATATGGGAGAATTCGCACCATATTATTTGGAATTTGTGGGCTTGTAATGATTTGTATGGTCATAGGTTTTGTACATTCTTTCGCAATACTGGTCGTTTTAAGAGCGATACAAGGTATATTTGCTGCTGCCTTTTCACCAGTATCTATCACATACGTGACAGAAACTTATTCATCGGTCAAACGTATGACTGCGATTAGTTTCATTAGTACGAGTTTCATGTTATCAGGGATTATTGGTCAAAATTTAAGTGAGATCATAGTAGGTTTTTCAAATTGGCATATGGTTTATTTCACTTTAACGGTGCTATATATCATCTTAGCTTTTGTTATTCATAGACAAATTCCTGAAAGTCCTGTGAAGAACCCCAACATCCAATTACTTAAATTCTTTAATAATTTTAGTGATTTTAAAACGAATAAATCCGTGCTCTTATGCTATGGGGTGTCGTTAACATTGTTGACGATGTTTATTAGTATGTATACAGTGTTTAATCATTACGTCACTTCCGATACAATTGGTGGGGATGAAACAACTGCGATTAATGCTAAACTGTTTGGTATTATTGGTATGTTGTTGTCCCTAATTGCAGGACGAATCAGTGATCGCATAGGTGTTAAAAATCTTATTTTAAGTTCATTAGTTGTGAGTACAGTAGCACTTATCTTAATGTCTGTAACAACAAACATCGTGTTACTAATTATTTGGAGTGTGCTGTTTGTAAGTGGTATCGCCTTCGCAATTCCATCAACAATTTCTAAAGTAGGCTTAACTGTTCGAGGTAACCAAGGGTTCTTCTTATCAGTAAACACATTTATTTTATTCTTAGGTACTGCGATTGCACCTATTCTAAGCATTGTCTTAAATACGATTTCAAGTTTCACAGTACAATTTAATATTATAGCTATGATTGGTATTATCGCTATTATGATTGCACTATGCATGCCACGTAGGAAATATTAATTGAGGTAACCAATTTCTAATTAAATTTAGTGAATTAGGTTATAACGTAATAAGAGGTGGTTTCAGTGGATAAATCATTAATGATTTCAAACGCATTAAATCTTATTTTGATGATAGTACTCATTATATTTAATATGATTAATATAGGTATTTGGCCAATGGTCATTCTAGCATTATTAATCATAGCTAATAGTATTTTTATGGTTTACAAGACAGTAGACGTTAAAAAACGCAAATGACAAAAAAGCAATCTCACTCTTAATTTATGTGAGATTGCTTTTATTTATCATAACAATATAATGATGTTTCAAGCACTTTATTTAATGTTTCAAACACTTTATTTAATGTTTCAAACACTTCTTCAACTGTATAGTTATAGTCATTTTCTACCCAACGTCGTAGTACTTCTATTACGCCACTACTGTAAAAATCAGCTACAATTTCAGGATGTTTACTTTCTCTAATCTTTTGCGCTAAGGGGTCACGCTTACGAGTTGAGTTATTTAACATCATTTCGCGACTCACATTCGTTAAACTTCTAAATACATCTGCCTGTCGAGACGAAACTAATAGATGTTTGAAAATCTTTTTATTATTACCAATGTAATAGATAAAGTCTTCAAATGATTCAGGGGTTGTAATGTCTGCTGATGTGTCACCTTTAGCTATAATTTGTTGTGTAATAAAGTCAGGTAAAGTGTAGAGTAATTCATATTTATCTTGGAAGTATCTGTAGAACGTACTGCGGTTGATTTCTGCAATATCACATATTTTTTGTACGGTGATTTCATCAAAATGATAATCATGTAAAAGTATAAATACAGTTTCATGAATATGTTTAATCATACGCTTTTGATTTGCTGACGGCATTATCTGATTCTCCTATTTATTTAATCTAGTCAGATAGCTTGACGTAATAAGAGTAATTTATCACAATAAAGTTGATTTTTCCAAACATAACAACTGATACTACGTTTAAATTTGTTTATAAAAAAAGAGTAAATAAGTTATTTGAAACGTTTAATACTATAAGAGCGATATAAAAAAGTGGGAGCGAAACTGAGTTTAGTTTCACTCCCTCGCAATAATAGCTACGATTGAGAAGAGTTTGTCTTAAGTGCCTTCTCAACTCGGTTTGCTACTGTAAATTTGCATTATGAGTTTTAAATATGCTACACCAAACGAGCATATTCTTTATTTATCTTTCTTAACTTTGTAATTAGTTAGTCTCAATACCTTCTAACCATTCATCTACTTTATTATCATTATCATCCACATAGTCTTTAGCTACTTGTTCTGGATTTTTGTTATCAACAAAGATTTTTTTAGCTAATTTGTCTTCTTCAGATTTACTCCAATCATCTGCCATACGTGTTGCAATTGTGTATGCAGCTGGATGTGCTTCTTTAAAGTCTTTGTTAAATACTAAGTCAATATGTTGATTATTATTACCATAAATGTTGTCTGGATCTTTCAACATTTTAACGTCTAATTCTTTAGAGAACCAGCTAGGTTCCATTGATGTGAAGACGATAGGTTCTTGTTGTTTAAAAGCAGATTGAATTTTCTTGAATTGGTCTTGGTCAGAACTTTCTTTCAAGCTATATTTATCCAAGTTGTCACTATCAAGTTCATCTTTAGTTTCTTGCATAACGCCATTACGTGCGTCTGTGCCTTGAATTGTCCAATCTACAGATTTTCCGAAGTCACTGTTTTTTAAGTCACTAATTGAGTCGACATCTTGCACGTACTTAGGTACGGCTAAACCTACTTTTGTGTTATCAATTAAATGTTTATCATCATAAATTGTTAATTTACTTTTGAACTTATCGTAGTAACTTTTATCAGTAGTAGGGAAGATACCTGATGCATGGAATGAATCAGAGTTCTCTGATACAGTAGCATATAACGGGCCACTTGCTGTTACTGGTGTAGTTGTTACATCATAACCTGCTTTTTTCAAAACCTCTGCTATAACTAGTGAACGTGGTGTTGAATTATCACTCGCGATATAAGGTATTTCGATTTCTTTATTACCAAGTGATGTTTGACTATCGTCTGATGAACCACTACCGCTACCACTATTACCACAAGCACTTAACACTATGGCTAAGGCTAGTGTGGCTAGCAGTCCTAAGAATTTCGAACTACGTCGTTTTAACATAACGTGTTTCCTCCTTTTTAATATTAGTCTCTAAGTTCGTCATCATGACGATGTTGAGATGATCGGTTATATCTATCGTAAACACCTTTGTTGTTTTCACGAGCGTATAACATTAATGCTTTGAATAATACATCTTGATCAATATTGCTATCAGTTAATTCTTTGTATAAGTTTGTTGTTTTATCGAAATTTGAATCATGATAATCATGGTTATCATTTTGTTGATCATGATTGTTATGACGATAATCATCGTTTCTATCGTAAATGTCTTGATAGTGTCGATCATTATAATTACGTTCATCATGATGAGTATGGTCGCCATCTTGAGTATAAAGTGATTCATAGTCGATATCATCAGGTTGATTATCATAATGATGTTGGCGATGATGCTGGTCATGATGATTATCTAAATGCACAGAACGGTTATAATCTTCGTCATTATAATTGCGATTGTGGTTACGTTTGTCATTTTGATAAACATAGTTATCTTTGTCTTGTCTAGCGTATTCATTATTTTTATCGTTGACATGACCTTTTTCAGAATATGTGTCGTGATGATTATCTTCTTCTAAAGCTTTACCTTCAACGTCAACGTTTGGCAATACTGCACCTAACCATTTAGGAAGGTACCATGAAGCTTTACCAAAGAGTTTCGTCAATGCTGGAATTAATGTCATACGTACGACGAATGCGTCGAATAACACACCGAAACCTAATGCGATACCCATTGACTTAATTGCACTGTCATCTTGGAAGACGAATGCGATGAATACACTGAACATAATAAGTGCAGCAGCTACGATAACAGGTCCACTTTCTTTGATACCTACACGGATTGAATGATCATTGTCGCCAGTCTTACTGTATTCTTCATGTACACGTGTCATTAAGAAGAGCTCGTAGTCGATGGCAAGTCCGAATAACAATCCAATTGTGATTACTGGAAGGAATGCAAGTAATGGTCCTGTGTTTTCAATACCAAATAAACTACCCATAAAGCCATGTTGAATGACTAATGTTGTGAAACCTAATGTAGCCATTAATGAAAGGATAAAGCCTAGTACTGCTTTTAATGGAACTAAGATTGAACGGAACACAATCATTAATAAGAAGAATGCTAATACAACGATAACGCCTGCAAATACTGGAATAGCGTTGTTTAGTTTTTCTGACATATCGATGTTAATAACACTTTGTCCTGAAATTTCAGTGTCATAGTCATATTTTTCTTGCGCTTGGCTATGATAATCACGTAAATCATATACTAGATTTTCTGTTGACTGTGAGTTCGGTCCTTTTTCAGGAATGATTGTGAATAATGCGTAATTGTTGTTGTCAGTTAGTTGTGCTTTTGAAACTGTATCAACATTATCAATGTCTTCTAAATCACTACGCATATTATTTAAGTCACGTTCGATAGTGCTTTTACTTCCACCATCTTTTGTATTTACTAACATGACAATTTGTCCGTTATAACCTTCGCCAAAATTATCTGAGATTAATTTATAGGCTTTGTATTCTGATGAGTCAGTTGGTTTTAAACTATCATCTGGAATACCTAAACGCATGTCACTGACTGGTATAGCAGCTAAAATTAAAATAATTAAACTTACAATAACAGCGATAACTGGCTTACCAACAATAAATTTTGCCCAAGGATGATCTTTAGGGTCTTTACTTTTAGATGGTTTATCTTTAATTTTAATACTTTTATGGAAGATACTGATTAGGGCAGGTAATAGTGTTAATGATACTAATACTGCAAATAACACACTAATCGCTGAAGCGAATCCCATAACCGCTAAGAAGTCGATTCCTACAAGTGATAAACCACAAACAGCAATCATAACTGTAAGACCAGCGAATATTACAGCACTACCTGCTGTACCCACTGCTGTTGCGATAGCTTCTACAGTATCGACACCTTTTTTCTTAAGTTCTTTAAATCTAAATAGAATAAAGAGTGAGTAGTCAATACCAACAGCTAAACCTATCATTACAGCTAGTGTAAGAGTGAAGTTTGGAATATCAAAGATATATGTTAATAATGCGATGATACCAACACTTGAACCTAAACCGATGATTGCACTAATAATTGGCATACCAGCTGCGATAAGTGAACCAAAGGTAATAAGTAAGATTACGAATGCTACGACAATACCGACAATTTCTGATGTACCACCAGGTTCAGCATTCATAGCGCCACCTTGAGTTTTTTCAATTTGCACATTGTGGTTGTCAGTTACATCTTTTAATTCTTTGTCGATGATATGTTTAGAAGAATCTTTTAATCCAGTTTGTGGAACTACATAACTTACGTTAGCGATAGCGGTATCGCCTTCATCGTTAACTTGTCCACTGTCATATGGATTAGAGATATTTTGGATATAATCATCATTTTGTCTGATATTGTCTAAAGCATCTTCAATATCTTTCTTCGTATCTTTATTATTGAGTCCATCATTCTTATTAGAATGGAAGACTATTTTCATCGAGGCTTTCTCACTGTCCTGATGAAATTCTTTACTAATTTTATCGTTTGTGTCTAATGACTTAAGGCCGTTCATAGTGATGTCACTGTCAAACTTCGGTGAGTTTATCATTAATGGCATGATAATGACACCTAGTATAACAAGCCATCCTATAACACTTAGCCATTTGTTCTTAGCTATAAATTTTCCTAGTTTGTATAATAGCTTTGCCAAGACATTTCCCCCTATTTCATTAATTTATATCGCTTAAAGTATGGGTAATGTGTTGATGATTTGTGAGCAATTACATTAAATCGATACCTCAAATTAAGCATATTTAAAATGTTACATTTGATAATGTAACAAGTTATACCCACGTTCGGTACCATTAAAAGTTTTACGTCGTTGGAAAATGCAACACTTTGGAAAAATTGTTGGTGAAAATAGCGTGTATTAAGGGGATATATAAGAAAACAGGTAACCTCGTGATGATGGTATACCTGAAAATAATTTGGTATGTAGACTTGCGATGTAGTTAGTTCATTAAATAAAACAGGAGAAGTAATGCACCTATTAAGACAAAAATTACGCCAGGAATATAAATTTTTTCTCTGAGGTCAATGTCATGTTGGTATGCAACAAATCTACTAATACCGATTAAAATTAGACCTAAAAGTAATAAAATGATGGAAAGAACGAGCATTAACCGTACCTCCTAATCAAAAAAGTACAAATAGCAAATTGATTAATATGTATATCTTTCTTTCAAATCTATTATATTATGTAAGCGTATTTTTTTATAGCGATTTATTAATATATTGTAAAATTGTTATAACTTTTTGGAAAGTTTATTAACAAAATTTATACATTCTTAATATTTTATAAAGGTAATAATAAACTGACTTTTCAAACTATACGTATTTGAATTATTTTGAGAAAAGAAACAGAAAGCAACTGTAGAAGGACGGATAGTATTAAAGAGCAATCATGTTAATAAATATTTAATCAACGTGATTGCTCAAATTTGCAGGAACTATTTAGTGTTATATATTAATGTGATGAAATCTTGGATAATAGAAGTGAGATGTCTATCATTACGGTATATGAGTGAGATGTAACTTGTGGTTGGGGCATTAGGCAAAGTCTTACTAATAATGCTTGGATGATGACTTATAGCATTTTCACTGACTAAACTTAAGTAATTTGAATCTTTTATTGTTGTAAGGATACTGCTAATACTATTGGTTTCCATGTGAACGTCTAAGTTGATAAAGTTCTTGTTACGCCATTCGTCTATACTGTCTCGAGTTGCTCCGCTATTATGAATGATAAAACGGTAACTACTAATATCTTCTAAAGTAAGATGATCTTTTTGAGCAAGTGGGTGACGTTTGTCCATAGCAAGCACTAATGGATTTTCATGAAGACGTTTGACTTGTAGTTCACCCTCGTTAAAACCTTTTTCAGCTATGACAGCAATATCAATCTTACGGTCTTTAACTTTCTCGATAATAATTGGCGCAGTATCTACTGTTAAGTTAATATCTATATTTGGATGTTCATGCATATAGTTTTTAAATGTTGACGGTAAAATGCTATAGATTGGAGCGTGACTCGCACCAATTCTTAAAGTTCCTCGTTTAGATTGTTTGAAATCTTCCATCATATCTGTTGTTTCTTCTATTAAATTAAGCATTTTATTCGCATTCCGATAGAGTAATTCACCAGCTTCAGTGAGGTTGAAATGTTTACCTTTTTTGAAATATAGAGGTAACCCACATTCTTTGCTTAAGTTTTTCAAATGAAAAGTTACCGTTGGTTGTGTGATACCAAGTTTTTCAGCGACGGCGTTTTCGTTTTGTGCCTCAACGAAATGTTTAAAGATGAGTAATTGCTTTGTATTCATAAATTGATTTCCCCAAAATATATATTTTGTTTATACTATTTTCTATAATAAATAAAGAATTTTGAGGACACGTTAATAATTTGTTTAAAGTTAGTTAAACAGTGATTTTATATTAATATGCAATAAGTCGTAGGTTAGGAGAGAAGGAAGTATGAAAGAAAGGATACTTGTGGTTTCTGATATACACGGTCATCGGAAGGCACTCGTCACTCTTTTAAAGGCAGTTAATTTTAATGTGAGAAAAGATCAACTCGTTTTAATGGGAGATTATGTTAATAATGGACCCGATTCATTTGGGACTTTGAAGTTAGTGAAACGCTTAAAACGTCGAGGTGCACTTGCCTTGGCTGGCAATCATGAGATGCGTTGGTTAGAAAGTAAAGATAAAAAAATCAAACGCTGGCACAAATTTTTAAGAGAATTGTCGACAATCGAGGTCATAGATAATTACATATTTGCGCATGCTGGTATAGATACGTCTAAACCTTTAAATAAACAGATTAAGGAATATACTACTGGTCATTATAACCATAATTTAAATAGAAACATCCCTAAAAATAAATATTTGATACATGGACATATTCCTAATTATCGCTATGGGTTAAAAAACGATGAATTATATAAAAAGAAAAATATACTAGATATTGATACAGGTGCTGGTCATAATAAATTCTTATCTCTTATTGATTTAACTAATGCGTACCAATACTCTGTTAAGGTTACAGATACTAAAAAAATCAACACTAAACGTATAAAACTATAAAAATCTATGACTGGTCAATGTTTGGAACCTTTAATTAATTTTCAAAAAACAGAAGTATAAGTTTTAAATTAAATGTTATATAATGAAGTGGAATATTAATAAAAAGGGTGATATGCGTGAAGAAGCTTAGACAACATTCTAAATTTAATTCGTATTTAAAAGTGTCATGTTCAGTGTTGTTAATGAGTGGAACATTAGTGGGTTATGGATTTACCAAAGATGGAGTTGCACAATCAAATGACCGCATCGACAACGTTTCAAGTGAAATGACATCTGTTCAAAATAAACTTGATAAAGCGATAGATAAAGCGAAAACAAAAATTGACCGTTTGAAGTACCTACAAGCCACTGATATTAAAAGTTATAAAGAAGATATTGAAGATGCACGTAATCAGTCTGAAATTGATCAAATTTTAAGGGATGCACAGGAAGAAGACCGTATATCAAATGAGGAAAGTACTAGAGAAACTGGTGAAAAAGCAAGCACTTCTAATGAATCTTCACTCTCAACTGCTGAGCAATCATCAACGAATGAAGGAGATAAGCTAGATGAATTAGATAAAATAATAGCCGATTTAGATTCTCTATCTGAAAAGGTTGATACCCATCAACAAAGTGAAGATATGAAGTCGGAACAAGGTTCCACAAATAATAGTGAAAATAGCCAAATAAGTAGTGGACAATCAGCATCTTCTCAAGACATTACGAATCACATGAATGAAGAAAATGATGATACCTCAATATTGGATGAAATGGATAATGTTAAAAATGACATAGAATCAACTAAAGAAAGTGCACATTCATCTGTAGAAGATATTCGAGATCAAACTGACTCATCCATTCAAGATGACAATTCAACAGAATCGCATTCAAAAGATAATACTAATACTGCATCAGATAAAAGTATTCTAAGTGGTATCAAACAGATAGATAAAGATGATATCAGCCATAAGTCAAACAAGATTGATTCAAAAGAGGGTCATATTGATGCATTAACTGACGAATTATCTGCTAATCAAAAAATTGATCAAGCCATTACAAAAGTTGAAAATAAACAAAATAACACATCGAAACGTTACAGTGACCATAAACTTGAGCAATTGAGACAGTTAGAACAACAAGTAAAGCAAAACAACAATTTGACTAATGAGCAAAAGCAAAATGTTGAAAAAGATATTAGAAATGTTCGACAAAATGTTAAAGCGAACCGAGATCAAATAAGTGGCCGCTTAGAACAATCTTCAAATAAGCAAGCAACAGTCGAACAAATCTTAAGAAGTGTCTTTAGTAAAAACGAAGCTCAAAAGATAGCCAAGCAGATTAAAACTAACGGTCAGTCAGATAAGCAAATAGCAGATCAAATGATGAAACATATCGACAACCTCAAAACGACAACAAGTGATGATATTTTGGCATCCATGTTTGATCAAACACCTGATAAAGAGGCTTTAATCAAAACATTGCTTTCAACACGTTTAGGAAATAATGAAGCATCACAAATAGCTAAACAGCTTGCTAAAGAGAATTTATCTAGTTCAGAATTAGTAAATCAAGTGAAGCAAAAAATTAATGCAAATCAGTCAGTAACAGCTGATGATATTCTTAAAGACGTACTAGATAAATCGTCAGCCCCTAAACAAACCATTGAAACGTTATTAGCTACAAAGTTAAATCAAACACAAGCGAAGGCGTTGGCAGATCTTATCGCTAGAGTTCAAACGGATAAAGCTGATGCGTTAGATTTAGTGAAAAATGCATTAAACGGTACAGGTGGAGATTTATTACAGTTGCAAAATAAACTCGACACTGCAAAAAATAATTTGAATTATATCTTAGATCCTATTACCAATAGACCTTCACTATTTGATCGCATTAATGGTAGTACATCAAGTTCTAATCTTCTTAATCAAGGGTCTCATTTACTAGATGGACTAACTGGTGGTGGTCTATTAGATGGTCTTAATTCAGGAGGAAGTCTGTTAGACAATATTGAAGATATTCCTAATCCTGTACAAGGATTATCATTGGGACAATTAGGCGATGATGATGGATTTTTAAGTGGCTTATTTGATGATGAAGGGAATCTATCTTTACCAAATACTGGAGAAGTAGTTAAAAAGTCTTGGCTACCAGTAACAGTGTTATTAGTGATTGCTGGGGGTACTTTAATAGGGTTAGGTCGTCGTAAACAACAAAACACTAAACATTAAATACAAACTTAAAGCGTGGATAACTGAGTAATCATTACTTACTTATGTTATCTACGCCTATTTTTTGAAAAAGAGGCTCAACATCGGTTAGGAAAGCGCTTGCACAATTCCTAGAAAATAGCAAGTGAATTTTGAGAAATTATTGGTAAAGTTATGTGAAATAATTATGGAATAATCTAAAATATTTACATTTTATTTAATATTCATATTGATTGTAAAGTGCATTAGACATACACTAATAGTGGAAAAAGAAATTGAGAAATTTTTCACAAAGTTGCTTAATTAACAAATTTTCACAAAGTATACGTTTTAAATGTGTATAGCATTTTCATAGATAAAAAATACTTAAAGGGGTTGAAAAGCATGACACACACTAACGAAGTTACTAATAGTACTAGCAAAGGACGGAAAAAACGATTCTCGCTTAAGATGCCTGGCGCATTTACAATTTTATTTATTTTAACTGTAATCGCTGTTATGGCAACGTGGATGATACCAGCTGGTGCATACTCTAAGTTATCCTATGATGGCGGTGCTCATGAATTTAAAATTGTCGATGCTCATAATAAATCAAAAACAGTCCCTGGAACACAAGAACAATTAGATAAATTAGGTGTAAAAATTGATGTAGACCAATTTAAATCAGGTGCCATCAATAAACCTATCTCAATTCCTGGAACATACGAACGATTAGAACAAAAACCTGCTGGACCAGATCAAATTACATCAAGCATGGTTAACGGTACAATTGAAGCAGTCGATGTAATGGTATTTATTTTAGTATTAGGTGGACTCATTGGTGTTGTACAAAAGAGTGGTTCATTTGAATCAGGACTTTTAGCACTTACTAAAAAAACTAAAGGTCATGAATTTTTACTTGTATTCATGGTGTCAGTATTAATGGTACTAGGTGGTACGCTTTGTGGTATTGAAGAAGAAGCGGTAGCATTTTATCCAATACTCGTACCCATCTTTATTGCCATGGGATATGACTCAATTATCTGTGTTGGGGCAATCTTCCTAGCAAGTTCTGTAGGTAGTACATTCTCAACAGTTAACCCATTCTCAGTTGTTATCGCATCAAATGCAGCAGGTACAACATTCGTAGATGGTTTATATTGGAGAATTGTTGGCTTAATTGTGGCAACAATATTTACAGTAGGTTATTTATACTGGTACGCTAAAAAAATTAAAAAAGATCCTAAAGCATCTTACACATATGAAGATAAAACTAAATTTGAAAATCAATGGTCAGTTATTAACGATGATGGCGGAGAAAAACCATTTACACTACGCAAAAAAATCATTTTAATTTTATTCATCTTACCATTCCCAATCATGGTATGGGGCGTTATGACACAAGGTTGGTGGTTCCCAATCATGGCCTCAATGTTCTTAGCATTTACAATTGTAATCATGTTAATGGTAGCATTAGGTAAAGATGGACTTGGCGAGAAAGTGGTCGTCGATGCATTTGTAGAAGGTGCATCAAGTTTGGTAGGGGTATCACTAATCATTGGTTTGGCACGTGGTATCAATATGATTATGAATGATGGATTAATCTCAGATACAATCTTGAACTTCAGTTCATCACTTGTACAAGGTGTAAGTGGACCAATCTTCATTGTAATATTGTTGATTATCTTCTTCTTCCTAGGTTTCATTATTCCATCATCTTCTGGTTTAGCAGTGCTTGCAATGCCAATCTTTGCACCACTTGCTGATACAGTAGGTATTCCTAGATTTGTTATCGTAACAGCATATCAATTTGGTCAATATGCAATGTTATTCTTAGCACCAACAGGATTGATAATGGCAACATTACAAATGTTAGACATGAAGTACTCTCACTGGTTGAAATTCGTATGGCCAGTCGTTGCCTTCGTATTCATCTTCGGTGGTGGCATGCTTATCACTCAAGTATTAATTTATTCATAATAGATGAATTAAAAAGGTGGTTCACCCAAATCGGGTGCACCACCTTTTTTATATGTTATCTTATTTAACTCACATCAGCATTATTTAGGCTGAATATAGTGTAAGGCTTCAGCTGTGCTAGCATCAATTGTGCGATATGACACGATGCCTAAACCTTTGACATTAGATTCTGAGATGACGATAGAGCCATCTTTATTTACCTTTTCAACAAAGGCAACATGACCATATACATCATGCGCACCAGCTTGTCCTGCTTCAAAGACGACTGCGCTATGTGTAGAAGGTGTTTGACTGACATCATAGTTGTCACGTTCTGCACGATTATCCCAGTTATGGGCATCTCCCCAGTCGCTACCTACTTTCTTACCAAATTGTTGAACACGTTCGTATACATACCATGTACATTGACCTTGAGGATAAGGTGATGACGAATCTGTGATTTCAAATGATTTAAACTCACTACCTGAAGTATCTTCTCCACTAGATGTTTGTTTAGTATATTGATCTAAATCTGGCATTTTTTTCTTATCAAAATCAGTTAAGTGATAGTGTTTGATTAAGCTATTTAATTTAGTAGCATAGTTAGGGTCTGTAGCATACGTACGGCTTAAATGTCGTGTCGCATCACGATAATCTATAGCTTCATGCTTCCAAGTAGGTTTATAAATTGTTGGATTACCGTCGATACCATTTTTAATTAAATCAGCATAATCTTCCAATGATGCTTTAGTACTTGGATATTTACGGAACCCAGCATTAATACTAAACATACTGTTGTCATTACCAGCTTCTAGCGTATTAAAGTTTACAGATTGTCCTTTATAACTACCTTTAATACCAAATAAATTATAATTAGGTGCTTGTGCTAAGGTACTGTTTCCTGAACTAGATTCAAGAATAGCTTGAGCAATCATAACTGAGGCATAAAGATCTTTATCTTGACCAATCTTATGTGCATCTTTAGCGATAGACTTAATAAAGTCACGCGTACCTTTATTTTCAACAACTGTTATATCGCCATCCGTTATATCACTACCATTAAGTTGAGGTAATGTTTGGAACAGACTAGTTGAACGCGTATTACTTTGCTTAAAGTCATCTTCAAATGACTGTGAAGGTGTAGTTTTATGTTCAAGCTCCTTCTTAGTTGGCAACTGAGGGTTACTTGCTTTAGTCGTGTTGTTTTTTGTTTTTTCACCCTTAGATGTGTTTGTTTCGTTATCCTTTTTAGATGATTCGAAATCTTGATGCGTCTTTTTAGCATCTTCACTATACTTATCGAGCACAGTGTCTAAGGCAGATTCAGATAGACTATTACTATCAGAAGATGATGTTTTACTAGAATCATTTTTTGAGTCAGTGCTTGTATCGTCATTATCTGATTGATGATTAGTGGTATCTGTATTATTACTTCCTTGATTATCTTTATCATCATCTGTTTCATCTGAGACGAAATCATCAATGGCATCTAACGCTTTACTAACACTTGCATCGTCCTTATCTTGATTGGCAGTTGATTGTTGATTTGTATCTATATCATCTTGTCGTGAAGTCTTATCTGATTGGTTAGCTTGCTCACTACTTTGCTGTATGTCATCATGTTCGCGATCCGTTGTGTCAGAAGATGAAGCGCTATGTTCTGTTTGATCTTGGTCTTGTGAATCAGTATCTTGCTCATTTGTAGAATGCGTGTCATCATCTGCTTCATTAGTGCTTGCGGGTTGCTCATAATCTGAAATATCACTATCGAAATTAAATAATGATGCAATTAAATGAGTTAGGCTAAATCCATTTTGATATAAATCAGGATTTAAAAAGTTAGAAGCAGGTAAACCACTAGAATGAGTTGCGTCAAAGATTGGAGAAAGGGGTGTACGGTAAGTGTTATTTGTATTTTTATCACGCTTTTGATGACTGCGAGATACGCTTGTGTTGTCATCATCTTTCTCCTCTGATGACGTATTTGATGACTTAGACTTTTCTCGTTTTATCTTGTTCTTCGAATCTTCTTTAGTAGGTGCTTCAGAAGATGTGTTATCGGACTGAGTATCGTCTGGTTGAGATGCTTCATTAATATTATTGTCATTTACATCTTCATTATGATCAGTCTGTTCCTCTTGTGTGCTAGATGATTTCATCTTAGCATCTTCGTTTGTGTCTTCAGCATGTGCAATGCTAGTCGTAAATGTTGGTAATACTAGCGTTGTTGTTAAAAAGTAAATCATGAATTTATGCTTCGACATTACGCTCTTTTCCTCCTATCAAATTAATTATGGTGGTATGCGAATATATCAGAATTTGATATAATATTTATTATGATTTTTAGTTGATAAGTATCAACTAATTATTACTTTGCTTAATAAAAGTATTATACTAACTCTATAAAGAAAAAAACAATACTTAACATCATTTTGAGATAAAATCTTAATATTTCATTTTTAGGAGTGTGAAAATGAAAAACGCACTAAAATTATTTATAACGGACTTGAAGCGAATTGCTAAGACGCCAGCAGTTTGGGTTATACTAGCAGGACTTGCGATATTACCGTCTTTCTATGCTTGGTTCAACTTATGGGCTATGTGGGATCCTTATAGTCATACAGGTCATATCAAGGTTGCCGTTGTGAACGAGGACAAGGGTGACAAAGTTCGTGGCAAGAAAATTAATGTTGGTAATACATTAGAAGACAATCTTAAGAAAAACGATAAATTTGATTGGCAATTCGTTAGCCGGGAAAAGGCAGACCATGAAATTAAAATGGGTAAATATTATGCTGGCATATACATACCTAAAGAATTCTCGCATCAAATTACTGGCACATTAAGAAATAAACCACAAAAAGCCGATATCGAATATAAAGTTAATCAAAAAATCAATGCCGTCGCACCGAAAATGACCGATACAGGTTCAACGGTCATCGTTGACGAAGCAAATAAACAGTTCAATGAAACCGTCACGAAAGCGTTACTACAAGAAGCGAATAAAGTGGGTATTCAACTTGAAGATGAAGTACCTACAATTAATAAAATAAAAAATGCAGTTTATGCGGCACATGACTCATTACCACAAATCAATAAAATTGCGGATCGTATTGAATATTTGAATGATCATCAGGATGATCTTGATAAATATGCAAATCAATTCCGTGAATTAGGTAATTACAAAGGCGATATTTTAGACGCCCAACAAAAGCTTAATGATGTGAATGCAGCCATTCCGTCACTTAACGAAAAGGCAAAACTCATCTTAGCACTTAATGAATATATGCCGAACATTGAGAAACTATTAGATGTAGCTTCTAATGATATACCGTCACAATTTCCTAAGATTAATAGAGGCGTGGATATTGCTAGTGAGGGGCTTGATTTAGCGAATACGCGTTTAAATGATGCACAAGGTTATCTTACATCTGCTCAGCAACGTGTAGGTGATTATCAAGAAGCGGCAGGGCGTGCTCAAGAAGTAAATAACCAAGCCAATAGTGCATTGCGTCAACAAAGTACGTCGGGACTTCCTCAATATCAAATTCAGAAGTTGAGCACAGATAGTAGCCAGGACACTGTGAATGATAATCAAATTGTCTCAAACAATGACGTGAAGTCTATGAATAGTGCGCTTGCAGAAGCATTATTAACACTTTCAAGTAATTCTGATAATCAAGCGAAAGCAACACAGTCAGACATTAAAGCCTTGAAAGATATATCTTATGGTGTTATTGGTTCTAATCGACCGACTGAATTTAATGATATGTTACGTAACTTAAAAACACGTCTTGAAAATAGCTCGAAAAGTAATCAACAATTGATAGACGTGTTAAAAGAATTAGAAAAAAGAGAACATGTCGATTTATCGTCTCAAATTAAACAAGTTGAGAGTGCCAATAATCGTATCAGCGATTCATTACGTTCAACGAATCAACTCATTGATGCACTAAAAAATGGTAGTTCAGGTAAAGCAGAAGCAGTTAACGTATTGCGTTCGTTACCAGATTTAAATAAAGCGTTAGGTAACTATCGTGATTTCATTAAAAACGACTTAAACAATCGTTTGTTAGTTGTATCTAATCAAATTACACAAGAATTAAGCAGAGGTCAGAATACGTTATCAGACGTTCAATCTAAATTAAATACGATTAATCGTGTTATCATTGCTGGTCAGGATATAGTTACAGATGGACAGAATCGTATAGCTAACATTCAAAGCGAATTACCTGCTTTAGAACAAACCTATATTAATGCTATGCAAACTGCTCAGAAATATTTCCCTACAGTGAAAAAAGACGTAGCGAATGCAGCTGACTTTGTTCGTAATGATTTGCCAGATTTAGAGCAACAACTTGCGAATGCTACAGCAACAGTAAATACGAACTTACCGACATTGTTCAATAAGTATGACAATGCCGTTGATTTATTAAATCAAAATCAACCACGTGCGAAAGAAGCGTTAGCAAACTTAGCTAATTTCTCTGAAAACCGTTTGCCAGATATTGAAAAAGATTTAAACAAAGCGAATAAAATATTTAAAAAATTAGATGAAGATGATGCGGTAGATAAAGTGATTGATGCGTTGAAGAATGACTTGAAGAAACAAGCCGATGTGGTTGCGAATCCTATTCATAAGAAACAAGTAGATGTCTTCCCAGTTAAAGATTATGGTTCAGGTATGACACCATTCTATACGTCATTATCTATATGGGTAGGGGCATTATTACTAGTAAGTTTATTGTCTGTAGATAATAAACATGAAGCCTTGGAAGATGAGTTAACGAAACGTCAAATTTATTTAGGTAAAGGTGCTTTCTTTATAATGATGGGTATCATTCAAGCATTGATTGTAACGATTGGTGACTTGGTTATTTTGAAAGCGCAGGTTGAATCGCCGACATTGTTTATCTTAGTCGCACTGTGTGGTGCTATTGTCTTTAATACGATTGTGTATACATGCGTGTCATTACTTGGAAACCCAGGTAAAGCTATTGCAATCATTTTACTAGTATTACAAATTGCTGGTGGTGGAGGAACATTCCCAGTTGTAACTGCACCTAAGTTCTTCCAAACGATTTCACCATATTTACCATTCACGTATGTGATAGATTCTTTACGTGAAACGGTAGGTGGCATTGTACCAGAAACTTTAATTACGAAAATGATTATCTTAATACTATTTGGACTAGGATTCTTTATTTTAGGTATCTTAGTCAAACCAGTCTTAGATCCAATTATGCGTAAAATTTCTAAGCGCGTGGCTGAAAGTAAAGTAACTGAGTAGTTACGGAAACGATATTTGTACTATAAAAAGCATTCTAACCTTATAAATGGGCTAGAATGCTTTTTATGTGCTATATATTTATTGTTACTATGTTTAATTTTTATCTTTAGAATCACTTGAACTACCAGAACTACTTGAACTTTGTGTTGAACTATTATTAGTTGTCGTTTTATTCTGTGTGCTAGGTTGTGATGTTGATGGCTGTTGCGTAGAAGGTTGTTGTGTACTTGGTTGTTGTGTTGTTTGAGTTTCTTTAGTATTTTTTTCTGAAGTAGCACTTTCTGAACTCTTTTGTCTTGAACTGCTTTCTTTTGTTTTAGATTCTTGTGTTCGAGTTGTCGTCGAGTTATTTTGTTGTGTAGAATAACTTTGTTGCGTGTTTACAGTGTTGTTTGACGTTGGGTCTGATTGTGCATTTTCTCCATTATCAGATGTAGTAGATTGCTCATCAGTTTGTTCTTCTTTCGTTTTATCTTTCTTCTCTTTTTTATCATGCTTCTCAGTTTTATGATCATCACTTGAATTTGATTGTTTAGTACCAGTTGCTGCAAAGAATATTGAAAAACCTAAAGCAACAACAAGTAATAAAATGACGCTACCTGCCAATACTTTTTTCAAGGTGTATCCTCCGTCCTTAATTCATTTCTTTATCTTATTATAATAAAACTTCATAAAATAGATAGTATTTACACAATTTTATAATATTAAATTTTGTTTACTAAAATTTTTGATAAATAGGTCTTAAGTACAGTGAATGTTTGTATGTATTGTGCGATAATATAAATGAAGTGTAATTCTAATATAGAAAGAAGGACTAACATGAATAAAGTAGTTAAAACTATTGCCTCAACAACATTAGCATTTGGAACACTTTTAGGAGTGAGTAGCGCTGTATTACCAGTACAAGATACTGCCCATGCAGCAACGCAAACTAAAGGGTATTACTACTCTTATAATGGTTACGTTGATAAAGACGCTAAATTCTTAACAGACAAGAACTTTATTAACGCAATCAAACACGACAACATTAAATTTAATGGTATCAAACTTGCTAAAACAAATAGCACAACTGTAAAAGAAAAGTATAATCAGAAATTTACTGGCGTAACAAGCAATGGCAAAAAAGCGAATAAATTACAATTTATAGTTAAAGGCGATTTAACGTACAGTCAACTTAAAAAAGCTTATGGTAAAGATTTGAAAAAAGTAAAAGGCAACAATAATGTTAAAGGTAGCGGTATTTACGTTTATAAACCAAATAAAGATGGTTTAGCAACATCATTTGTTCTTAATAACAATAAAGTTGTAGAAGTAGATATTAGTTACGTAGGCTTTACAACAAGTAAATAATATTTAGAAGAGCGCATAAATGGGACTTCCTCATCTATGCGCTTTAATTTATCTCTAGTTAAAATAAAACTCATGTTTCAATGATATGAGTCACTAATTACGCAGCACACTTACTCTACATTACAAATAACCTCAAAATCGAGTTTCATCGTTTGTGAACCGTTCTCGTTACTAATTGTGATACAGCGATTTAGCGAGTCGATACGACGTATATACGCTGCAATTGATTGGATATAGCCATTTCTCCAATAACTAATCATTGCCAGTTGGTGCTGTGTGAATTTACAAGTGAGCTGTCGATTGATATCTTCGAATTGATCATCTGACAATGAAGGCATGGCAATTTTATTCTGTTCCTCAATAAAATCATTCAATCGTTGATATTGTTCTGGCATTGTCGCAAAGGGAGCCCACTTCACCATGCCACGTCCTTGAGGAATGTTAGCGTCTAGATATTGTCTTGGTATTTTACGATAATCTGTTTCATATTTATACTCATCTGGCGCATTAGGATTTGGAATCATGTTAACCACCTCAAATTCATTATAGAACATATGTTCGCATTTTGGAAGTGGTTTTCTACAATATAAAGTAATTTTATATTTATTTTGGAAAAGTGAAAAAGACTATATAAAAGAGCCATAAGTTTAACAAAGGGGAAGTAAACTTATGGCTATAGTTATTACATAATATAACTTTTTGTGAAGGAGTTAATGGGGATGTTACTCCTATATTTAGTATAACATAATTTATATAAAAAATTATTTAACTATTTGTGAAATTTAATTTTGTGTAATTATAAACAACATTACATCAAATATTAAACACTTCTAATTAGTTAACCAAAATTGTATAACAATCAAGAATGGCGTATGATATGTTTAGTTATAAAGAAAGAAGGCTTCTAATTTGAGAAAAACTACAAAAACATTAGTCGCAACGACATTAGCACTAAGCACATTATTTGGTGTAGGTGTTACGAGTGCATTGACGGAAACATCTATTGCACATGCTGAATCTAAAGCTACAACAAACACTACTCATTCTAAAGCGAATGCGACATCTGCATATTACAATTATAAAGGATATGCAGGTCAAGACGTATCTTTTGTATTAGATAAACATTTTAAAAATGCGGTAAAAGCTGAAAATGTCACATTCAACGGTATTAAATTGAAAGCAACAACATCATCTAAAAATGTGAAAAAATATGATCAATATTTTAGAAACGTTTCGAAAGATGGTAAAACAGCATCATTACTTGATTTAAACGTAACGGGTAAAATGACATTGGATCAATTAAATAAAACTTACGGTAAAGATTTACAAAAGGTAAATAACCAAAAGCATAATACAACAGGTATCTATTTCTACCAACCAAATTCAAAAGGAATGACGGTATGGTTTGATGTAGATAACGGTAAAGTTGATCGCGTGGTAATGGGCTATAGCACTGTAAAACAAGCTATGAAAGAATCAAAATAGCATAACTTGAAAGACACCTCAATAGTTGGATGATAAATCTTACTTTTGGGGCGTTTTTATGTAAATAATTAAATTTATAACAGATTTTATGAAATACCCCACACAAAGAAAGACAAAAAAATGATACGTTAAAAGTAAAACATAAATATAGCAGTAGGCTGTATAGGGATAGAGGGAGTTTATAATATGAAAAAGAATAAACGTCTAGATCTCATCGCAACGGTAGTTAAGAATAACCGATTTAACAAAAAGGAAGAGATTGCAGATTACATTGATACGCATTTCGGGGTGCGCTATAGCGTAACTACGATTTCAAGAGATTTGAAAGAATTAAAGATTTTTAAAGTTCCAGCTGTAAGTAATCAATCCTATTATAAGAAGTTAGATAATACGCAACAAATGGATGCTAAAACGAAACTGCTACATTATTATGACAGTGAAATTAAAAGTATCATAATAAAAGATAGCTACATACTTATCAAAACATCTCCAGGATTTGCGCAATGCATTAATTATTTCATTGATCGAATGAATATTAATGAAATATTAGGGACAGTAGGTGGCAATGACACATTGATGGTACTAACTAATTCTGAAGAAATGGCTAAATATGTGCATTATAAATTATTTAATCATAAATATTCAAATTAATGTATAAAATATAATGTGGATTTACTTTTTTATATTATCTATAATAGAGTGTAACACACCTAATTTATAATGTTCATAACCTAAGTGGTTATATAATTGTAGATACAAATCACGGGTGTTTATAAATACAGAATAATGCATAAAAAACTTTTCTTAAAAATATTATCATACGAAAATAAATGGAATATACATAAAAAGCACCAAATGCCCAATGATTTTGTATATTCAATCACAAATATGCATTGAATAACCAGAAAGCATGAACTAGCACACGTTCATATTGTGAAAACAATCACATAAACTTTTTTGAAAGCGCTTTATACTCTAATTGTAGATAAATAAAGGAGGAAATGAATATGACACAAGGACCTATTCAAGTAAACAGTGAAATCGGTAGATTAAAAACAGTATTACTCAAACGACCTGGTAAAGAATTAGAAAATTTAGTACCAGATCACTTAAGTGGCTTGCTATTCGATGATATTCCTTATTTAAAAGTGGCGCAAGAAGAGCACGACAAATTTGCACAAACACTTCGTGATGAAGGTGTGGAAGTTGTTTATTTAGAAAAACTAGCAGCTGAAGCAATTGCAGATAAAGATGTGCGAGAACAGTTCATTGACGATATTCTTGCAGAATCTCAAAAAACAGTATTAGGACATGAAGCTGAAATTAAAACGTTTTTTGCGAAGTTATCAGATCAAGAATTAATCGATAAAATTATGGCTGGTGTGAGAAAAGAAGAAATTGAACTAAAAACAACACATCTCGTTGAATACATGGATGATAGATATCCATTCTATTTAGACCCAATGCCTAACCTTTACTTTACACGTGATCCTCAAGCATCAGTAGGTAGAGGTATGACAATTAACAGAATGTATTGGAGAGCACGTCGCAGAGAATCACTATTTATGACATACATTTTAAAATATCATCCAAGATTTAAAGATGCAGATGTACCAGTATGGTTAGACCGAAACTCACCATTTAATATCGAAGGTGGAGATGAATTAATTCTATCTAAAGAAGCTTTAGCCATTGGTATATCTGAACGTACATCAGCACAAGCAATTGAACGCTTAGCACGTAATATATTTAAAGATGAATCTACGACATTCAAGAAAGTAATTGCGATTGAAATTCCAAATAGTCGTACGTTCATGCATTTAGATACAGTATTCACAATGATTGACTACGATAAATTCACAGTGCATTCAGCTATTTTCAAAGAAGAAAATAACATGAATTTATTTACGATTGAATACGATGAAGCAAAAGATGATATCAAAATTACACATTCTAATAAACTACGTGAAACGCTAGCAGACGTACTTGGCGTTGAAAAAATCGAGTTTATCCCAACTGGTAATGGTGACGTGATAGACGGCGCACGTGAACAATGGAATGACGGTTCAAACACGCTATGTATACGCCCAGGTGTGGTCGTTACTTATGACCGAAACTACGTATCAAACCAATTACTTCGTGATAAAGGCATTAAAGTGCTTGAAATTACTGGTAGTGAACTTGTTCGTGGACGTGGGGGCCCAAGATGTATGAGCCAACCATTATTTAGAGAAGATATTTAAAGTATTTCGAGCAAACGTAAGGACTTTTTTGAAAAATACATCGCAGGGAAAGTGATGTAGAAATATAACACAAGGAGAAGGGTTTGAAGCAGGGTTACCAGACAATTGAATAATGATGCTTCAAGCCCTTAATTTAAAAGTAATCCTCCTTAGAAGGGGAAATGAATTATGAATGAATCAGACACAAACAAACTTGGTAAAACGTCACTTATTGGCTTAGTCATTGGTTCTATGATTGGTGGCGGTGCATTTAATATCATTTCTGATATGGGTGGTCAAGCCGGTGGTTTAGCAATTATGATTGGATGGATTATCACCGCAATCGGAATGATTTCACTCGCATTTGTCTTCCAAAATCTCACTAATGTAAGACCGGACTTAGAAGGTGGAATTTACAGTTATGCACAGGCTGGATTTGGCGACTTTATTGGTTTCTCAAGTGCTTGGGGCTACTGGTTTGCTGCGTTTCTAGGTAACGTAGCCTATGCAACATTATTGATGTCAGCAGTAGGTAACTTCTTCCCAATCTTCAAAGGTGGTAATACGCTACCAAGTATTATCGTCGCTTCTTTCTTATTATGGGGTGTGCACTTCTTAATACTTAGAGGTGTTGAAACCGCAGCTTTTATCAATAGTATTGTAACTGTTGCAAAGTTAATTCCTATATTCTTAGTCATCATTTGTATGATTGTAGTATTTAATTTCGATACATTTAAAGCAGGGTTCTACGGAATGACAAGCGGTGGTACAGGTATATTTAGTTGGGGCGATACAATGTCTCAAGTTAAGAGTACAATGCTTGTAACCGTATGGGTATTCACTGGTATTGAAGGTGCAGTGGTATTCTCAGGTCGTGCTAAATCGAAAAAAGACGTAGGCACTGCTACAGTAATTGGACTTGTTTCAGTACTTGTTATTTACTTCTTAATGACTGTATTGGCACAAGGCGTCATTCAACAAAATCAAATTGCTGATCTTGCAAGCCCATCAATGGCACAAGTGTTAGAACATATCGTTGGTCATTGGGGTTCAGTACTCGTTAACATTGGATTAATTATTTCTGTTTTAGGTGCATGGCTTGGTTGGACATTACTAGCTGGTGAGCTACCATTTATAGTGGCTAAAGATGGCTTGTTCCCGAAATGGTTTGCTAAAGAAAATAAAAATAAAGCACCAATCAATGCATTATTAATTACAAACATTCTAGTACAAATATTCTTAATTAGCATGTTATTTACAGACAGTGCATATCAATTTGCGTTTTCACTTGCATCAAGCGCGATTTTAATTCCGTATATGTTTAGTGCCTTTTATCAATTGAAATACACAATTGAGCATAAAGGACACGCTACAGTGAAACAATGGGCAATCGGTATTATTGCATCAATCTATGCGATATGGCTTGTGTACGCTGCAGGTATTGATTACTTGTTATTAACCATGTTGCTCTACATCCCTGGTCTATTTGTTTATCGTTTCGTACAACGTAATAACCATAAACCATTAACGAAAGGTGACTATATCTTGTTTGCAGTCATTATCATACTTGCAATAATAGGTATCATTCGCTTAGCGATGGGAAGCGTTTCAGTATTCTAATAAAAAGTTTTAAAAGATTTAGGAGTGTATCTCAATGGCCGGAAAGACATATATCAACAACAGAGACAATGATTTAAGTGAAGGGCTCAAACAATTAGCGTCTTACTTAAATATTCCAACGGGTGTCATTCAAGCATTCAAGAGTGAATGTTTCGTGCGACGTTACAATAAAGGACAAATCATATATTATTCATCTGATCAGCCCACCTATGTGTATTTATTACTAGACGGTATTGTTTTGCGTGAAACAATTAATGAAGATGGGGACGCTTATCGTAAGCTTAATAAAGAGCAACTATTATTTCCGTTAAATCATCTCTTTCGTAAAATTGAATTAAACGAGATGTGCACAGCTATAACACCATGTAATGTAATAGGAATACCTAAAGATATGTTGGAATATCTTTGTAAAAATCATGACGACATATTTGTTACACTGTTCGAAAAGTTAAATAACGAACTTGAACTGCTAAGGGAATACAATATGGCATTAACCACAAAGTTGGCGAGAGAACGTATTGAGAAAGTACTATATTATTTATGTCATGCAATAGGATACGATCATGATGAATTCTACGAAATTAAACATATCATGACCATTCAATTACTGAGTGATTTAGCAGGTATTTCACGTGAAACAACTGGCCATATTGTACATGAATTAAAAGAAGAGAAAAAATTAATAAAAAATGGCAAAAACTGGATGGTTATAAAGTAATAAATAAGACACAAAGCCCCCTTTATATACAAAAAGCGTTTATATTAAACTACCAAACCGATATAAACACAATAATTGCTACTTAAGACGTTGGTGACATTACTAACGTCTTTTTGTATGTTTGGGTAACACCTTTTTCAGAAAAAGTGTAAAATAGATATAATCATTTATTATTAGAAGGGGCGACAATCAACATGGCACTCATGACAATCAATTACTTATCACCATCTTTAGGTATGCAACAATCATTTGTAGCAATTATTCCAGAAGACGCCAGTTTCTTCGACGAAACACAATCACCTAAATCTTATAAATCACTTATGCTATTGCATGGATTATCAAGTGATGCAACGTCGTATACACGCTTTACCAGTGTTGAGCGATATGCAAATGAACATCAATTAGCCATTATTATGCCGAATGCAGATCATAGTGGCTATGCAAATATGACGTACGGTCATAGTTATTATGACCATATATTGGAAGTGTATCACTACGCACATAAGCTACTTCCATTATCACCAAAACGTGAAGATAATTTTATTGCAGGTCATTCGATGGGTGGTTACGGCACGATGAAATTTGCATTAACACAAGGAAGACTCTTCTCTAAAGCATCGCCATTGTCTTCTGTCTTTCAAGCGCAAGGGTTAATGGAACTTGATTATCCTGATTTCGCACCAAAAGCAATTACTGGGGAAGATACAACTATCAAGGGTACTGAACTCGATACATATCATTTAGTTGATGAAGCAATCGAAAAAGGATTGACCATACCTAAGTTGTTGATTCAATGTGGTACAGAAGATTTCTTATATGAAGATAATCAACAATTTATGACATATTTGGATGATAAAGGAATTGACTATCAATATGAAGAAGGTCCAGGTGAACATGATTATGCGTTCTGGGATAAAGCCATCAAACGCACAATTGAATGGTTAGTAGAAGAATAGGAATGAAAAAGAATTTGGAATCCAAATGATGAATAATAGCAGGAGTCTGGGACAAAATAAAATGTCTCAGCCTACTTTAT